>CAZGRL010000010.1:0-8296 GCA_964528155.1 uncultured Anaerolineaceae bacterium | reverse complement strand
TCTGACCAGACGGCCCGCGGCGCGGGCGATCGCCCTCTTGGCTTCAGGGTTGGCCAGCGCGCTGCTGGCGTAGGCCGGCTCCGTTGGCAACCTCTGCGAGAGGATCGCCCCACCGTGTGTGCGCTCGGCAATGCCCTGACGTTCGAGCCAATCGAGGTCGCGGCGGACTGTCGCTTCGGAAGCGCCCAAGAGTTCGCTCAACGTGGCGCTGCGGACGATCTTCTGTCGCTGAAGATACTCGTGGATGAGCTTGCGACGCTGCGCAGGGATCAGATTCTTGCCCAAACCCGACCGTTTTCCTTTCCTTCAGGAGACCTGATCGTCAATGATCGGTTGTGGCCCGCCTGTCGGGCGCTTAGGCCGTGGTTTTGGTCCGATTTGATTGATCTGGCCACCTGGGTTTTTCAATTATGCAGGATTATGACATGTTTTGCAAGTTCCGGTTCTTCGAGCTATAATCTCAGTCTGGGGGTCCGGGTAATCTTCCACCACGAGGCGCCGCACAATGCCAGACCTCTCCATCGGCATGAAGCCCCAGGATGCATCCGAGCGCGAGCGGTTCGAGCGCGAGGTGAAGCGTATCGTCAGCGCGGCCGATCGTGAGGGCCTGATGGTACGACTTCTCGGTTCCCTGGCCTTCCAGACGCACTGTCCCAACTTCGGATACCTGCAAGCCGAGATGGGCCGCGCCTACACCGACATTGATTTTGCCGGTTACGGCCGTCAGGCCGCCGACGTCAGACGCATGCTGGCTGACTTGGGCTACGTCGAAAACCGTGAGGTCTTCGTCGTCAGCGAAGGCGGGCGCGCCATCTTCGATAACTCGTCGAACAAGCTCCACGTCGATGTGTTCTATGAGAAGTTGGACTTCTGTCACGTCATTCCATGGAATGGAAGACTCGAAGTGGACTCGCCGACCATCCCCCTGGCTGAGCTGATGCTGGAGAAGATGCAGATCGTCCGCATCAACGAGAAAGACGTGATCGATACGATTATGCTCCTGCTTGAACACGACTTGGGGGATTCTGACAAGGAGACGATCAATATCGCTCGCATTGCGGAGCTTTGTGGTCAGGACTGGGGCCTGTGGCGCACAGTGACGATGAATCTCGATAAGGTCCGACAGATCTCTCAGGGATATGCTCAACTGTCCGACGAAAACAAGGCAACCGTCACCACACGGCTTGAAGGAATCGCTGGACGAATAGAGACTGAGCCCAAGAGCCTGGCCTGGCGCTTGCGAGCGCGGGTGGGGGATCGAGTCAAGTGGTACAAGGACGTCGATGAAGTGCAGTAGATTGCCCGATCGTCTGATTGTCGGTCTGCCAGCCGGCTTTCGACCGGCTGTGGCAGTTGAGGAGGCTCTCCGTGAGCAAGTCGGTTCGTGACCTGATGCATCCAGGCTTGATCACCTGTCGCAAGGATACGACCCTTGGACAGGTGGCGGCCATGTTGATCCAACATCATGTCCACGCCCTGATCGTCGAAGACCGTGACAGGCGCCCGCTGGGAGTTGTGACGGATTTTGACTTGTTGGCCGGAGAATGGCTTTCAATCGACGACGAGAGTCTGAGTGCGATGCGCGGGATGACCGCCGGGGAGTTGATGACAACGCCGGTCGATTCGATCGAGGCCGATGAGACGATCGAGGCGGCCGCCAAGCGCATGCGCGATGGAGACGTCCACAGGCTGATGGCGACTGAGCGGGGAAAGCCGGTCGGCATCATTTCGATCTCCGACATCGTGGCGAGTATCGCCGGCCATTCAACCGTCTTGAGGGGCAGCGTTTCGGACGTCATGTCGAAGCCGATCCTGACCTGCCGTGAAGAAGTTCGGGCCAGCGACATCGCTCGCACGATGACGGAAATGCACTCTCGCTCGGTGTTGGTCGTCGATGCCTCGGGCAGGCCCACCGGTGTTGTTACCAAGCTTGACCTTCTGGCGTGCTGTGTCGCCGCCGAAGGTGAGTCGCCGACCGCAGCCGAGATCATGCATCCGCCGGTGACAATCCATCCATCAGCCAGCCTGCGCGAGGCGGCCGACACGATGATCGCCCATCACTATCACCGGCTGGTGGTTGTTGACCCTGAGCATCCTGAGGCCTTCCCGGTGGGCATCATTTCGAGCTACGACATCGTCGGCGAAATGGCCCGTCCCGGCTCGGTCTGGATGAGCTAGGAATTCACAGAACGCGGTCAATTGAAGCCAGAATGTGGACGGATCGTGCACCGGATTCTGATCGTCCTTCGGGGACGACGGCGATACCACATCGTTCGGATCCAGATCATAGGCCCGGCGCGTCCCGCAGGACGAATCAGACAAGCGGGCGAGCGTCGCCGTGGAGCGGGCCGATGCCATGAGCGGGCGGCCGCCGTATGAGGTTTGCGGTGCAGATCCCCGATGAGGGGAGGAGCCGAAATGGGCCTTGACGTCAACAAGGTGATCGCCAGGGTGCCTCACTGGACTGGGGTGGAGCACGTCGAGGTCACACCGCTCGGCGGCGGAATCACCAATCAGAACTTCCGCGTGACTGTAGGCGCAGAATCCTTCGTCTTGCGCCTGGCCGGCGAGGACACCGAGCTGCTGGGGATCAACCGCCAGAATGAGCACGCCGCCAACGTCGCCGCCGCCCGGGTCGGGGTCGCGCCCGAGGTCGTCTATTTCATCGAGCCTGAAGGCTACCTGGTGACGCGCTTCATCGATGGGGAACCGATCTCGGTCGAAGAGATGGGGTTGGAAGAGAACATCCGTCGTGTGGCCGAAGCCCTGACCAGGGTGCACTCCATGGGATCGATCCCCGGGTTGTTCTCGGCCTCGCGCGTGGTCAATACCTACACGGAGCTCGGGCGGCGCAATGGTGCGACATTCCCCGAAAACTTCGATTGGCTTCTGGAACGTAAGCGGGAGATCGAAGGTGCGCAGCAGCAAGGCACCATCATGCCCCGTCCTTGCCATAACGATCTACTCAACGGCAACTTCCTCGATGACGGCGCGATCCGGATCCTGGATTAGGAGTATGCCGGCATGGGAGACGTGTTCTTCGACCTGGCCAACTTCGCCGTCAACCATGAGTTCTCAGATGAGCAGGTTCACTATCTGCTCGAGTGCTATTTCGGGGAAGGGTCCGAGGCGCGCTTTGCCCGCCTCAAGCAAATGAAGGTCATGTCGGACTTTCGAGAGGCGATGTGGGGCGTCGTCCAGAGCAAACTCTCAAAGCTCGATTTCGATTTTCAAGGTTACGCCCGCCAACACTTCGAACGTATGACGGGCGCGCTGAACGATCCGCGGTGGGGGAAATGGCTTGTGGAGGTCATTGAACATGGCTGAGCTACCTACGCAATCGCAGGTAGTGATCATCGGCGGTGGCGTTGGCGGGTGCAGCATCGCCTACCACCTAGCCAAGATGGGCTGGACGGATGTCATCGTCCTGGAACGCAAGGAGTTGACGAGCGGTTCGACCTGGCACTCGGCCGGGCTGGTCGGCCAACTGCGATCGGATGTCAACCTGACGCGGATGATGCAATACAGCACGGAACTCTACGCCGGTCTGCCGGAAGAAACCGGCCAGGACACCGGCTGGCGAGCCGTGGGCGGCGTGCGGCTGGCCTCGTCCGCGGCGCGTCTGGAGGAGCTGAAACGTCAGGCTGCTCTGGCGCGTTCGTTTGGCATGCCGCTCGAGCTGATCACCCCGGAGGAGGCACATAAGCTCTTCCCTCTGATGACTCTCGAGGGCGTGGTCGGGGCCGTCTATACCCCGAATGACGGAATGGTCGATCCGTCGATGCTCACGCGAGCTCTGGCCGCAGGTGCCAAGGCGCGCGGCGTGCGCTTTTTCGAAGACGTCCTCGTGACGGGTATCCAGCTCAAGGATGGCCGCGTCCAATCCGTGGCGACCTCCGAGGGCGACGTCCAGACCGAAGTCGTGGTCAACGCCGGGGGGATGTGGGCCGGCGAGATCGGCCGGATGGTCGGTCTCACGCTCCCGGTCGTTCCGATGGCTCACGTCTACATGATCACCAAACCCATTGGCGAAATCACGACTGAGCTTCCGACATTGCGCGATCCGGACCTGCTGGTGTATTTCCGGGAGGAGACGGGCGGGTTGGTCGTGGGAGGCTACGAACGCAATCCGGCGCCATGGGCGCTGGATGGTATCCCGAAGGATTTCATGTACCACCTGCTCCCGTTCGACTGGGATCGTTTCGGCCCACTGATGGAAATGGCCATCAAGCGTGTCCCGACAGTCGAGACGGCTGAGATCCGTCAACTGTATAACGGACCGGAGGCATTCACCCCGGATGGCGAGTTCTTGCTGGGTCCGACCGAAGTCAAAGGGTTCTGGGTGGCGGCGGCCTTCTGTGCCCACGGCCTGGCCGGCGCAGGCGGAATCGGGAAGGTCATGGCCGAGTGGATCATCGAGGGCATCCCGGAATGGGACATCTGGCGGCTGGATGTCCGCCGCTTCGGTGCCCACTACGCTAGCCAGCCATACCGGGTCTCCCGGACGGTCGAGACCTACTCCAAGTATTACGACATCCACTACCCCAACGAGGAGCGCGAGTCGGAGCGCCGGCTGCGCCTGTCACCGGCTTACCATCGGTTGGAAGAGCTGGGTGCGGCATTTGGCGAGAAGATGGGATGGGAGCGGCCGAACTGGTACACGCCGTACGAGAAGCAAGCGGACCACGGCTACCAGCCGGCGGGCTGGGATCGCCATCATTGGTCGCCGGCGATCGGAGTCGAGCACCTTCAAACACGGCAGAGTGCCGGGCTGTTCGACGAGACCTCGTTCAGCAAAATCGAGGTCCGTGGGCCGGGGGCGATGGCATTCCTGCAGAAGATGTGCGCC
This sequence comes from uncultured Anaerolineaceae bacterium, assembly GCA_964528155.1. GTDB lineage: Bacteria > Chloroflexota > Anaerolineae > Anaerolineales > E44-bin32. The sequence continues at coordinate 3,447 of CAZGRL010000010.1, read as the reverse complement.
AATGATCTGGACAAGCCCGTGGGGGGCGTCGTGTACACCTCGATGTTGAATGAACGCGGCGGGGTTGAGTGCGACTTCACCGTCACGCGTACCGCGCCGGAGCGGTTCTTGATCATCACGGGCACGGCTTTTGGGCAGCACGACATCTCATGGATTCGGATACACATGTCCGAAGACGGATCGGTGAGCGTTGAGGATGTCACCTCGTTGTATTCTTGCATCGGGCTGTGGGGGCCGAAGGCTCGCCAGATCCTTCAGCGAGTGGTCATCGAAGACATCTCGAACGAAGCGTTCCCCTACATGACCGGCCGCAGGCTGACCGTCGGCGACGTCCCGGCACTTGCTCTGCGTGTGACGTACGTCGGGGAGTTGGGGTGGGAATTCTACTGTCCGATGGAGTACGGAGAGAAGCTCTGGAATACCCTGTGGGACGCGGGCCAGGCCGACGGGCTCGTGGCTGGTGGTTATCGAGCTATCGATTCAATGCGGCTGGAGAAGGGATACCGATACTGGAGCGCAGATATCTCACCCGATTTCACTCCTTATGAGGCGGGGTTGGGCTTCGCCGTGAAATTGGACAAGGGCGACTTCCTTGGGCGCAAGGCGCTGGTCAAGCAGAAAGAGGCCGGCCTCAAGCGAAAGCTGTCTTGTATCACTCTGGATGAACCGACGGTGACAGCGATCGGGAAAGAGCCTGTCAGGTCGAAGGGCGATGATGAGATCCTCGGCTGGGTCACTTCGGGTGGGTACGGCTACACCGTTGGAAAAAGCATAGCCTATGCCTATCTTCCGGCGGATAGGGCCAAGGTCGGGACCGCGCTCGACATTGAGATCCTTGGTGAGCGCATCCCGGCCAAAATCGAGCGTGAGCCGCTGTGGGACCCAAAGGGCGAGCGGATCAAGGTCTGAGCACGCGGGTGGCAGCAGGCTGTCCCTTCGGGGGAAGCAAACGTTGGGGTGTGGTGGATGCGGTCGGTCCATCGCACCCCGATGAGTTCTCCAGCATGGATATGTGTAAGATGAGGAAGCTGTGGAAATGACGGGAGACGAAACGGGCGGCATTCGAGGGGTCGTCCTGGATCTGGATGGGACGATTTGTCTGGGCGAGCATATGATCGAAGGGGCGGGGGAGGCGTTGAAAGGCCTCAGCCGTCTGGGTTGCCGCGTGACTTTTGTGTCCAACTCGATCGACGGCCGAGAAACCTACGCGCAACGATTTCGGCGCTGCGGCATCACGGTCGACCTCGATGACATCCTGACGGCGACGGAGGCTTTGCGACTCTATCTGCAAGAGAATGCTCCCGGGGCCACGCTGTACGCCATCTCCGATCCGCCCCTCCGGGAAACCCTGAGCGAGGAATTCACGTTCAGTGATGATCCTCAGTCCATCGACGTGGTCGTCGCCAGTGCAGATCGATCATTTGACTTTGCCAAGCTCAACACGGCTTTCCAGGCGTTGAAGCGAGGGGCGCGTTTTCTGGCGACGAATAGCGATGCGACGGCTCCCACACAGGATGGTGAGATTCCCGACGCCGGCGCGGTGATCGGAGCCCTCGAAGCGTGCAGCAAGCGGCAGGTTGAGCAGGTCGTTGGAAAGCCTTCGGCGTTTATGGCCAGGCGCGCCCTTGATCGCCTGGGATGTCCTGCGAGTCAGACGCTGATGGTCGGCGACCGGATCGAGACGGATGTCGTCATGGGGCATGAGGCGGGGATGGTCACCGCTCTGGTACTGACCGGCGTGTCGCGACCGGAGGCGCTGGCCGTGTCGCCCATCCAGCCGGATTTCGTGTTGCCGTCGATACGACAGCTCCCGGGATTGCTCGAACTGCTTCTTTGAGGATCGCCGGGGCGGATCGAAAACTGGCGTAAGCCCCCGAGCAGAAAACGATGCCATGCCGAATTGGGGGTTGACGGCAGCTCCGCCGACGTCAACCCCCAATTCGGCATTATTCCCCTCCCCCGGCGAAGGGAGCGGCGCAAAGAGGGACTCAGGCTGACGTCCCCGTCGGCATGTACGGAGCTTGCGTTGGCTGTCGTTGTCGCCCGGTGAAGGCCCCCGGCCGGGTTCTTAAATGTGCCTGGGTAAGACCGCCACCATGCTCAATGTCCTGCGCTCCGGCATTCATTTCCCACGCAAATGTCGGCCTCGGTTAGCCTCCGTTTGAGAAGTACTTCACCACCTGCTGGGCATGCAAAACGCCGTCGAAGCCGAGGCCGTCACCGCCTTGTTTCAGCACGCCCTTTTCACCGTCCGGGTCGCCCAGGCATGTGAGCACAACGTCGGCCTCGTGCAGATCTTCCTTCTCAGTGTAGACATTGGTCGTTGCCACGACATGCATGCCGGCGGCCTTGGCGGCCAGGACGCCATTGCGTGAATCCTCGATGACCACGCACTCGTCGGGTTTGAGGCCGGTTTTCTGCAACGCTAGGTTGTAGATCTCGGGATCGGGCTTCTTCTTGCTGACGACGTCGCCGGCGAGTACGAAATCGAAGGGAATGTCCGCCAGGATCTTGGTGGCGACGGCATGGGCTGCTTTCTCGTTGGAAGTGGTGCACACGCCGATCTTGAGACCAGCCGCTATGATTTCCTTCATGAAGCGATGGATCCCGGGACGTAGCGGCAGCCGGCCGCTCTCGATCAACTCGATGAACACGGCCGTCTTGCGCTTGTGCATCCGTGGGATGAGTTCGTCGAGCTCCTCGGGTTTCACCTCCACGCCGAAGCCCTTGGTCTGATAGTAGTGCCTCATGCGCTCCTTGCCGCCGGCGACTTGAAGAAGCTGGTGATACTCGTCGATACCCCATTCGAACGGGTAGCCGAACTCCTTGAAGGTCTCATTGAATGCCACCCGGTGGCCGTCGCGCTCGGTGTCGATGATCACACCGTCTTGATCGAAGAAGATCCCCTTGATCTGAGACATCGATTTGGCCTCCTCTCCGGTCAGCCCAAATAGAAATCGCGGATTGTATCGATAGCCATCCGGTTCTCTTCGGCCGATCCGATCGTGATCCGGAACCAGCCATCACTGCCGTACATCTCGTTCTGCGGTCGGAAGATGAGCCCGCGCGTCTGGGCATACTCGACGATGTCCTTCCCCTTCTTGCCGGTCGCCTTGCCGTCGAAGAGGATGTAGTTGCCGTATGAGTGGAAGACGGTCAGCCCGGGTATCTCGCTCAACGACTCTTCAATGAGCATGACCTGTTCATTGTTGAAGCGGACGCGCTCCTGAAGGCCGGCGCGGTCGTCGAGGGCGGCCGCCGCGGCCCACATCGGGATCGTCCCCACATTCCACGGGATCAGCATGGCTGAGATCGTTGCCACGACCTCGGCATCGGCGATCAGATAGCCGATGCGCAACCCGGCCAGCCCGTAAGCCTTGGACTGGGTGCGATTGACAATGACGTTCTTGAACCTCTTTGTCAATCCGACGTGTGAGCGTTCCAATG
>CAZGRL010000009.1:4487-81814 GCA_964528155.1 uncultured Anaerolineaceae bacterium | reverse complement strand
TTGCCTCCTACGTTTTACCGCGGCTGCTGGCACGTAGTTAGCCGAGACTTATTCCGGGGGTACTGTCCTTCCTCATCCCCCCGAAAAGCGCTTTACAACCCGAAGGCCTTCATCGCGCACGCGGCGTTGCTGCATCAGGCTTTCGCCCATTGTGCAATATTCCCTACTGCTGCCACCCGTAGGTGTCTGGCCCGTGTTTCAGTGCCAGTGTGGGGGACCACCCTCTCAGGCCCCCTACCCGTCGTCGCCTTGGTAGGCCGTTACCCTACCAACAAGCTGATGGGCCGCAGGCCCCTCCCAAAGCGGATTGCTCCTTTCATCCAGAAGACTCTAACCCTCTGGATCACATGGGGTATTAGCAGTCCTTTCGAACCGTTATCCCCCACTTTGGGGCAGGTCACCAACGTGTTACTCACCCATTCGCCACTAGGAACACCCCCGTATTGCTACAAGAGTGCCCTCGTTCGACTTGCATGTATTAGGCACGCCGCCAGCGTTCATCCTGAGCCAGGATCAAACTCTCCGTAAAGACTTTCACCACGTCTTTCAACGTGAATCAAGTCAGGATCGACTGGACCCAAACCTCGTTGGGCTTCCTATCACTCTTCAGTTGTTAAGGTGCCGTCTCTTGAGCGGACATGATCCTATCACCCGCCCAATTGACTGTCAAGGGAGACACGAATTGCCGAGGCCACTCTACTGACCCTCGGCTGCCGTCATGGCGTTGGATTCTCACCGCCTGACCGACATCGCAAGCGGCCACAACACCTGACTGTGTCTCGATTGTCCGGGTCTTCCCCACATAGGGGCGAGACCGATAATGGATGCTGACCTTATTATAAACGGCCGGCCTGGGAAGTCAAGGTTGGCGGCCGCCATCCTAACAATCCCTCAGGGGCAGGTTACCGTGCCGTCGCCCTGACCGCTGATCACGTTCGGCGCCGTCACGTTCACGGAAAACCAGTAGTCGTCCTGCGACCCGACCTTGTAGGAGTCGCTGAACGACTTCGTCCCGGAGGTCTTGAATTCGACCGTCTCCTTCGGCGCCTTGTCCCCGTTGCTCTTCTCGCGGAAGAATGTGACCTTCGCCGGACCGGTCGTCGTGATGCTGAAGGAGACGTCGAACGTCACCGGGAAAGTACATCCAGGAGCTTCCAGTTGCTTCGGCTTGAGCGACACACTGACGCCGGTTACGATGCTCGCCGGCGCCTCCACCACAGGCGCCACATTGGGGTCCCCATCGACGAGGACTTGCCCGAACGACACCCAGCAGAACTTGCCCTCGCGCCGCGGATTCTGGATCTGCAGCCAGCTCGTCAGACTATCTCGCCCCGTCACCGGCACCCTCTCGCCGACTTTGAGACCGCCATCGACCGAGTATTCCTCCCCCGGTCCCCAGCGGCAGGCGATGTCCTCCGCCCCAAGCGGGCTGACGAAGGGATTGGCCGGAGTAGCCGTCGGCGCTGGCGTTGGGGTGCTCGTCGGCTCTTGGGTCGGCTCCGACGTCGCCGTGGCCGGGACGGGGGACGGCGTATCACTGGCCTGAGGCAGCGGCGAAGCCTCGGGTGGGCTGGTGGCTTCCGAAGCCGTCGAGCCCGTCAGAGAGGTATTGCACGCCAGCGTGACAATCACCATGCTGGCTACACTCAGCAGTACTTTCTTCTTTGAGGTTTGCATCGGGCCACCTCCGAGTCGCGGATAGTCTATTTCGGCCAGTCGTTACAGATCCAGCCGGCCTGCGAGTGCTTGAGACAACGTGCTCACGTCGGCGTACTCAAGGTCGCCTCCGGCGGGCAGGCCTCGAGCGAGCCGAGTGATTCGGACCGACGAGCCGTCAAGACGGCGCTTGAGAAACATCGCCGTGGCCTCACCCTCCAGAGTCGGGTTTGTCGCCAGAATGAGCTCGCGCACCTTCTCTCGATCAACTCGCGTCACCAACTCATCGATGCGCAGATCCTCGGGACCGATGCCCTCGACCGGAGAGATCGCGCCATACAAAACGTGATAGCGTCCGGTGAACTGCCCCGTCCGCTCGATAGCCAGCGCGTCCAGCGGTTCTTCGACTACACAAATCACACCGGTATCGCGCGCTTCATCCGAACACACCTCACACAATTCCAGTTCCACCGAGGTGATATTGAAACACCTGGGACACATGTGCGTGCCCGGCCGCATCTCTTCCAGCGCACGCGCCAGCTCCAGGCTTTCCTCCTCAGGCGAGCGGAGCAGGTAGTATGTCAGCCGCGAGGCTGTTTTCGGCCCGATCCCCGGCAGACGAGAGAAGGCCTCGATCAAGCGCTCGACCGGCAGGGGCGCTCTGGCTCTCACTGGGACGATCCTCCGGGGGCCATACCGCCGGTCAGCGGGCCCAGGCGCCGGGCGGCAAGCAATTGCGAATCCTGGATCGCCTGGTTCACCGCCAGAAGGACCAGGTCCTGCAGCATGGAAGCGTCTCCCGATTCGAGCAGACTCGGCGCGATCGTAACCGACCGGCACTCTTGCGTCCCGCTCATGACAACCTTGACTGCCCCGCCGCCGGCACTGGCCTCGATCGTCTGCTCATCCAGATCGGATTGCGCCCTGGCCAACTCCGCCTGCATCTTCTGCAGTTTGGCCATCATTCCTTCGTCACGGCGCCTGGGTGGCTTCCCTTTTGGCATAGCTCTGCTTCCTCGACGGATGAACAGCGGTCAGCTAATTGCTAATCTCCGCATCCGGCGCCGCCGGCTCGACATCGACGATGTGCCCGCCCAGTTCCCTCAACGCGGTTGCGACCATCCCGCCATCCTCGACCGGCAGTGCGGCTCGATCACTACCCTCATCCGTTGGTGTCCAACTCCCCACCAGCACACACCGCAGCGCCATTGGAACACCCAGAACTTCACTAAGGGCTCGGCGGACGATGTCGGCGTTGTGGCCCTTCTCCATTTTCTCGCGCAGCAGATCACTGCGGAAGCCCAAGACGAGCACCCCCGACTCTACACCAAGCGGCCTGGACGAGTTGAGCAGTGCCTGAGTCCGGGCGTCATACTTGCGCGCCGCCGTCAGAATGTCGCGCCAGCGGCCGGAGACCTGCTGCAAACCGGCGCCCCGCTGCCCTCCTCCCGCATCACCGTCTTCTGTCGCGTCGCTGCTGGAGCTCTCATGCACCGGTGCCCCGCCCGAGGCAGGGCTGTAGTCGACTGCCTGGGTGTCCTCTGGCTTGGCAGCCTGTGTCGGTTTCGGACCCACACTCTGCCTGGTCGCGATCTGTGTGCCGCCCTCGGGCGAAGACTCGACATGTGTGTCAACGGCTTCGATGAATGCCAGCTCAAGCGGAAGGCTCGGCTGCCACGTCGCCCGCCCCTCCGTTGCTGCGCGGCTGAATGCACGAATGGCGTTCAGCACGTGCTCCAGGGACATCTGGCCGGCCTGGCGCGACATAAGTTCTCTGATTTCGCCCTGGGCTTCGACCAGCCCGCCAATCTCCATCTTCATCAGAAGCAATCCGCGCAGATAGTCCACGATCTGACGGGCCAGCTGTCGCGGATCCGCTCCTGCATCCAACGCCTGGGTGATCAGCGTCAGACCGGCCCCGGTGTCACGATCGATGGCAGCCTGGATCAGGCCGCGCACCGCTTCACTCGTCGCCGTTCCCAACACTTCTTCGGCCATGCCAAGGTCGACTCGATCTCCTGTAGAGGTCAGCTGGTCGAGCAGAGAGATCGCATCCCGCATACTGCCCGTCGCCTGTCGTCCGATCAATTGCAGCGCCTCGGGCTCGACCTGCAGACCCTCGCTCTCAACCAGACGGCCGAGCTGCTTGACGATGTCTGCGAGAGGGATGCGGCGGAACTCGTGCCTCTGGCAGCGCGACAGCACCGTGGCAGGCACCTTGTGAACCTCGGTCGTTGCCAGCACGAAGATCGCATGAGCCGGCGGTTCCTCCAGGGTCTTCAGCAGGGCATTGAATGCCGCCGTCGACAACATATGAACTTCATCGATGATGTAGACCTTGTATTTTCCCTGGTTCGGGGCGAAGTTGATCTTGTCTCGAAGATCACGCACATCCTCGACCGAGGTGTTCGAGGCGGCGTCGATCTCGATCAGGTCGAGAAAGCGTCCCTCGTTGACAGCTATACAGTGCGCGCAGGTGTTGCACGGACGGTCGGAAGGTGAATCAGCCAGACAGTTGATCGCCTTGGCCAGGATCCTGGCGGTCGTCGTCTTGCCAGTGCCGCGCGGCCCGGCGAACAGGTAGGCGTGGGCGACGTGCCCACTGCGAACGGCGTTCCGCAGCGTCTGGACGACGTGATCTTGCCCGACGATCTCGTCCCAGGTCTGCGGTCTCCATTTGCGGTATAGGGCCTGTGCCATCAGCAATACCTTGGCTTCGATCCTACTCACGTGGCTTGCGCTTCGACCCGCAGGCGCATCTTGGCCGGGCCGGAAGGGTGGACGATCACGGCGCCTTTCGGCGAGCTCCGATTGGCTCCTGGACCGAGTCTATCAAACGCCCAGGGGGTGTGCAAGCAGAGCAGTTTGCCTCGCCTTGGCACGCCGGCTTTGAACAGGTCGAGAATGCACATCCAACACCCGCCTGCTCCTTCCCGACTCACGACGCCTCCCTTGACGCATGGGGCGAGATGCCCATCCTTCCACGGCAGGCATGTATTCCTTTAAGGAAGGCCGGACAACGGTGATACAATCTCCGCCGCACCTACGATTGGAGTGCCGTATGCCAGACATCGGCCCGGTAGAACTGATTATCATCCTGGTCATTGTCGTTCTGGTCTTCGGTGTCGGACGCCTGAGCAAGATCGGCGGCGAGATGGGCAGTGCCATCCGTGAGTTCCGCAAGGGCATCCAGGGGGAGCCGGACGACAAGCAAGACCGCGCGGATGATTCGAAGCAGCCCCCTGAAGTCCCGCCTCCTTCCTGACGCCCCCAGCTCGCCAGGTCAGCCGAACCTGCCGATCCAGAGACGCCGAATTCGGATATAGCGGAACAGCCTTGAGGCAACTCCGCCGCAGGGTCGAGATCCTGAAGCTCGCCCACGCGGCTTTCCGGAGCTCGTCCATCGCAGTTCACGTCTCATTCAGGAGACGGACGATCCGAGCAATCTCGAGATCGGCCTGCAGGCGTGCCCTCACCAGATGCGGTGTGGGAACCTGCAGATTGAGATTGTCGATAGCGTGGTTGATTTCAGCCACGCGTTGGGTGAACTGGTTAACCGCCCGACCATACCCAGGATCTTGACCATCCAACTGGGCCACGGCCATCGAGAAAGCCTGCCTCGCCGCCTGCTGATCTTGGCGGATCTCCGCATCCAACATGATCCACGCCGGCGCCATACCCGACTGACTCAGCAGATGGAATGCCGCCCGCCACGACGGCGGGACCATTGCGTCGTTCTCCCACTGGAGTGGTTTGCCCACTCCAGGGAGATTCTCGAATTGTCCTTCGGCGAAGGCAGCACGAATCCTACGCTCGGCGATCAATTCCCAGAATATCATTCCATGTTCCATCGAACCGCGCGCATCGCGGCGCGTATCGGGAAAGAAACACATCCCTTCGGCACATTGGAGAGAGCCCTTGAGCCTTCAGATCAGGGTATGTTGAAAGTGGATTGCACCGCACCGGAAGAATCCCGGAGCGTGACCACCGTTCCGGACGTCCACACGGCCTGGTCCAACCCCCAGTACAGGTCGATCACCGTATCAGCCCCGGCCCGGGTGTGGACGCTGACTGCGCCGCTATGAAGCGTGAATTCGGGGAATCGGTACACGTGGCCTTTGCCGTCATCCATCGACCAACCGGCCATCGCCGCCACGCCGCCCGAGTTGATCAGGAACACCGCCTCCGTGGCCAGATCTCCTGAGCCGCTCACTCCTCGGATGACAACGTTCGGCGCCTGAGAATCTGGATTGGGCGTGAAGGTGAACAACGGCTCAGTAGGACGAATTGTGGCTGTCGGGATCAACGCCTGCGCCTCCTCGAGCGATGGCACAAGCAGCACCTGGCCAACCGAGAGCTTGTCGGGATCCGTCAGCCCGTTGGCCGCCATCAATGCGTCGACGGGGATCTCCAGATCGATGGCGATGCTGAAGAGTGTGTCACCCGACTCGACGGTGTACGTGACCGGGGTTGGCGTTGGAGGAAGTGTGACAGTCGGAGTCGGCACCGCGCTGGCGATCAACGCCACAGCATCCAGCGTGGGCGTGGCTGTCGGTTCGGCCGGCGCCGATACCCGACCCCAGATCGCCATAACCAGGATGATCGTAACCGCGGATACGATGACGTTCAGAAGGAGGTATGCCAGGTATTGACGAGAGTTCGCACGACGCACGCTGCCCATCGACGCGGATCATAGCACAGGTACGGCGAAAACGGAATTGACCGCGATCTCTGGGCATCCTAGAATCGGGCGCGTTGAGGATCCTTCGTTCCGCTCCACTCCCGGAGACACCTCTTGGCATACATCATCGATGGCCACAACCTGATCGGAGCGATGAAGCAGATTCGTCTGGATGACCCGGACGATGAGATGCTCCTTGTCGATGAGTTGAGACGATTCTGCGCGCGCACTCGACGCCGGGTCACAGTCTATTTCGACCGAGGCGCGCCGGCGATGCAAGCCCTGAAGGACGCCGGCGGGCTTTCGGTGCGTTTCGTCAGACCGCCCCGATCGGCCGATCAGGCGATCGTGCAGCACCTCGACCATCTGAAGGGAGCCGCCCGCAATTGGACCGTCGTGTCCTCCGACCAGGAAGTTCAGGCCTCGGCCCGCCGCGCCGGTGCCCGGGTGTTGTCCAGCCCCGAGTTCGTTCGGTCGATGTCGAAATCGGATCGCCGCACCGGCCAGCGCGAGAAGCCCGACAGCGATTTGACGGATGACGACGTCAAGGAATGGCAGGAGCTTTTCCGGAAGTCACACCCGGAGAAGTGAGATGTGAAGTCAGCTCTGACTAAACCACTATTAATGAAAACCGGGTCTGAATTGTGCTAATATTCATCGCAGACAGCCCGGGCTTCTTCTCCCCCGTGTCGGTATCCGGGTTTGTCGTGGGGGCTGTTTCCTGTCACTCGCGTGTCCCCCCGACACGAGTGATGGGTACCCCCGAAGATCTTGAACCGCCGGATGCCCCCCCACATTCGGCGGTTCGTCTTATGCGACCCGAAGAGGCCTGCCTTGAGCGACAAATCCAGAGCGGTCGCGCACCGTCTCACCCCTCGGGCGCGGCCAGCGCCGAAGCAGCCAGGAGCACAAGACACACCCACACCAGATCCGCCAGCAACAGATGGACCTGTTGGAGCCATATCGGCGCCAGCAGCACTACGTTGGCCAGGCCGGCCAGGACTTGCACTCCGAAGAGACCGACCAGACCGAGCGCCAGCCGGCCGGTCGTCACGTTGTCCCTCCACTCCCGTATTGTGAGCGCCCCCACGCTGGCGCCAAAGGCAACAATCATTGCCAGAAGTGGGTGTACGACCCGCAACCGGAGCAGAAAATACGCGGTCGGGTTGAGGTCTTGCTGCAGTCCCTGGACCAGAGACTCCGCCGGGAACAAAGTGTCCCCCAAGGCCGTGACGGCCCCGCTCATCCCCAGAATGAGCACACCTGCCATAGACAGCCCCAGAATCCACATCACCGCCCCTTGAGATCGCAACTCGAGACGGCTGTCTTTCGATGCCCACCACGCGGTCAGTGTGAGCGCGCCCAGCAGCAGGAACGTGTTCACCAGGTGAGCCGCGATCGTGATCGCCCGCGCCGCCGAGGCGTTCTCAGCCACGAGTTCGAAGTGCACGAGACCGGCCCCGACCGCGGCTTCGCTCAAGACGAAGAGGACCGAAAGCAGCACCGCTAGGCGAACCGGGTGTCGGCGGGGAAAGGCCATCCAACCCCACACGACCATGCCGCCCACTAGAAGCAGCGTCAGACCGCTGCTCGCGCGATGGGTGAACTCAACCAGAGTCTCAACGCGAGGTGAGATCGGGATGACCACGCCGTTGCACAAGGGCCAGTGACTCCCGCAACCCGCGCCCGATCCTGTGGCGCGAACGTACGCACCCCAGAGGATCACAGCTAACGTGTATGCCAGGACGCCCCAGGCGTATCTGGCAAAAGATCTGGTTTTCAAGCCCATCAAACAAGCATCATTCGCAGTCCCATCTGGAAAGGCTCCCACTCGACGAGTCGCAACAAGAAGGGTTGATCGCCTGCGATATAACATGGATCGGCTGTCATCGTACGGTCAGCGGGTTTTGCTATTGCGACGGCCACAGTCTGACGCCAGAGTTCAAGAGAAGCTGGCCAACTCCGCCTCGAGGCGGGCGATCTCCACTCGCAATTCCGAGGCCATCTCGCCCAGCAGGTCCCTCCCCTGCCGTCTCGCTAACGTCGCTTCCAGCTTGAGCTGAAGCAAGGGCGACTGGATCACTCTCCTCAACTCGCTTTCAAGCTGTGGGATCAATCGGTCGAGACGCTTGATCTCCGTCAGGATCTCCGCCAGGATCTGCTCCCGAGTTTTCGGCGCCAGCTCGACAGACCTGTCGGGGCGTTTATCAAGGGCGCGCAGGGCTGCGAGATCGGAGTCGGCATAGGCCTGGTTGACTTCGGCCATGACTCCTTCTCGCCAGGCCTTCTCCGCAGGGTCGGTGGTCAGATCGGGGTGGAAGCGTTTGGCGAGCTTCCGGTAGAGCGCCTTGACCTCCACCCGGATATCCTCATCCTCGACCGGTTTCGGCGGCGGAGGCTCGATAGATTCATCTCGCCGCCAGGTCCGTTCGAACTGATCCACCGAGTCGACCATCAAGTCGGGCGACGCCGCCCGCTCTCCCCATTGAGCCCGTCGAGCCGCCTGGCGCCGAGCCTGGACCAGTTCTTTCTCGAGCTCTTCCAGGCGGCGTTGACTTGCCCCCAGTCGGCCCTCGACTTCGGCTTCGAATCGGCGCAAGTCGTTCTGGGCGTCGAACAGTTCAAGCTCCAGGTCAGCTATGCGCTCCTGCTTGCGCGCCAGCTCGTCCTCAAGCGAGTTGAGTTCGACGTCTTGCGATCCTTGGATAGCTTGCCGGAGGAATCCTCGCCGGCGTCTTCCGAACATCTCTCACTCTACACTGTGTTGCAGCTCAAGTCGTCCAAGGGGCTACAGATCCCTCAGCCGACATATTGTCTTCGTGAATTTAACTCACGATCGGCCAGGACGCAATCCTCGGGCACGGATCTCGTTACCAGTTGCTTCAGGGAGCGCCACCGTTCCACGGTAGCTTGAAACCGCCGCAGGAAACTGCGATAGAATGGATGACTGGAACAACCATTGAACGGAGAGAGAAAGGATCCACCTATGGCACAGTCTAGTGTGAAGATGACGGATGCCCGTCCCCTCATGGAAGCTGTGAGTGAATATGGCCTCGACAGCGTGGCCCAGGCGCTCGTAGCCGAGAGCAAGGGCATTCTGGCAGCGGACGAAAGCACCGGCACGATCAAGAAGCGCTTCGACATGATCCAACTCGAGTCGAGCACCGAGACCCGCCGGGCGTATCGCGAGCTACTGTTCACCACGGATCGCGCCGAGGACTACATCAGCGGCGTCATTCTGTTCGACGAGACCATACGGCAGGCCACTGTCGACGGCACGCCATTCACCCAGGTCCTCGACAAGAAAGGCATTATCCCCGGCATCAAGGTCGACAAGGGCGCAAAGGATCTGGCCGGGTTCCCGCGCGAGAAGGTCACCGAGGGCCTGGACGGACTGCGCGATCGTCTGCGCGAGTATCGCGAACTGGGGGCGAGGTTCACCAAGTGGCGGGCAGTCATCACCATTGGAGATCGCATTCCATCGTCGACGTGCATCGCCGCCAATGCGAATGCATTGGCGCGCTTTGCCGCGCTCAGCCAGGAAGCCGGTCTGGTCCCGATCGTCGAACCCGAAGTCCTGATGGACGGCGACCACGACATCCGCCGTTGCGCCCGGGTGACCGAGGCAACGCTGCAGGCGGTGTTCAGCATGCTCCACGACTACGGCGTCGTGCTCGAAGGCAGTCTGCTCAAACCCAACATGATCATCTCGGGAAAGGACTGCCCGGAGCAAGCCAGCCTGGCCGAGGTGGCAGAGGCCACGGTCCGGTCGCTGAGGCGCACGGTTCCTTCGGCGGTGCCTGGTGTGGTCTTCCTATCAGGAGGGCAATCACCCAAACAGGCGACGGAGAACTTGAACGCAATGAACGCGATGGGCCCGCATCCATGGGAGTTGAGCTTCTCCTACGGTCGGGCGCTTCAGGCGCCAGTTCTCAAGGCCTGGATGGGCAAGCCGACGAACGTCTCCACGGCGAAGATGAGTTTCTATCACCGTGCAAAGTGCAACGGGGCGGCGCGATCGGGGACGTATACCCCGGAGCTCGAGGCCGAAGCCGCCTGAGGGGCGCGGGTCGGGCTCATTCGCACATGCTCGAATAAAGATCCAGTCATTCCTTGTATTGGAGCAATCACCGCCCTCTGGTCAATACGATCGGAGGGCGGTTCCGCATGGTTCCGATGTCGAATGCGCGCTCCGTAGTCGAGCCGATGAACTCGGTCTTCTCCGTCCAAAAGTATCAGCCGATCATGTGAGACGAATAATCCACATTGTGCTCCTGGTCGTGCGCGGCCGCCGGGCGCTCCTCGGACCGACCACCGATCTCCGCCAAGCCAGCCTTCCCATACGCCCGATCCGCATCTCAATCCTCTCCGGGGCGTAGAGATACCCCATCCAAAGCGTATTGAGATCCTCGGGTATCACACTGGCCAAACATCAAGCTGCACCGACCCCGACGTCGGGATTTCCTTGAGCTGTTTCAATCTACCGTCACCAATACCAACTTCCATCAATCCGAAATCGCGACGGCCACACATGGGGGGTTGGGCCATCTCATGGCGTATGGTACGATGGCGCTTCATGTTCTCACCGCATCGGGGACAACCGGGATGTCGGGTCGCTCGACAACAGACAACACCACTATAGTTCGCCAACCCTGGCATTGAAAGGTTTGCTCAACCGGCTCGATGATGTTTGGGGTGAAGCTGACGGTCGACAAGAAGAGCTGATATGGAAGAGCAATCCACATTCATCCCGCTTCTGCTGATCACCGGCCTGGCCGTGGTGGTCCCCCTGCTTGCCAGCCGGGTACGGATTGTTCGACTGCCGATCGTCGTCGGAGAAATCCTCGCCGGGATTGCCATCGGCCAGAGTGGACTGAACCTCGTTGAACCCTCCCCAACCCTGAACTTTCTGGCCGAGTTTGGATTCACCTTCTTGATGTTCCTCTCCGGCCTGGAGGTAAGCTTTCAGACCCTTTTCACCGCCTCCGAGGTTGGTGATGGACGGCCTCGTTGGCAGCGGCCGATTCCGCTCGCTCTGCTCAGTTTCGGCCTGACCGTCTTGCTGGCGATGCTGGCGGGCCTTGGCCTGAGCAACTCCGGCCTGGCCAGCAATCCCATCCTGATGGGCCTGATCCTGAGCACGACTTCTTTGGGAATCGTGATGCCGATCCTCAAGGAACGACAGCTCATGTCCACCGGGTACGGACAGACACTGCTGATTACATCTCTTATCAGCGACTTCTCGACCCTCCTACTCCTGAGCATCACCATCGCCATCATCAGCCGGGGCCTGAGCCTGGACATTATCCTATTCCTGGCGCTCCTCGGCGCTTTCATGACGGCGGCCCGGATCAGCCGTTGGGTGTCCTCCAACAAGATCATCGCCCGCATCAGCGGTGAACTTGCCCACGCGACGGCGCAGATCCATGTCCGGGGCGCGTTCGCGCTCATGGTCATTTGGGCAGTGTTGGCTGAGGCCTTGGGAGTTGAGGTCATCCTCGGAGCCTTTCTCGCCGGCGCCATCTTGAGCGTCGGTGGGCAAGGTCAGGAGTCCGCGTTGCGCGAGAAACTCGATGCCATCGGCTACGGTTTCTTCATACCGATCTTCTTCATCATGGCAGGTACACGATTCGACCTGCAGGCGCTGCTGCTTTCACCGCGGTCACTCATCCTGGTGGCGATCCTCGTCATCGCCGCGTACCTCATCAAGCTTTTCCCGTCATTTCTCTTTCGCAGCCTTTTCAGCTGGCGCGAGACCATCGCCGCCGGGGTCCTGCTGTCCTCCCGGCTATCGCTGATCATTGCCGCCTCGGCCATCGCACTCGACCTGGGGATCATTACCACCTCGACCAACTCCGCCGTGCTCCTTGTGGCAATGGTCACCTGCACTCTCTCTCCGATCCTCTTCAATCGGATCCTGGCGCCGACACCTGAGGCGAACCGCCGACGGGTCGTCATCCTCGGAACGGGGCAGTTGGCCACCCTCCTCGGACAGCGGCTTCGCCAGAGCGAAGAAGAAGTGACCTTCATCGGCCCCGATCAGGCTCAGCTCGCCCGCCTGGCCGAACAAGGATTTGATGTGTGCTTCGGCGACCCGACGGATCAGCATGTGCTCGAGCAGGCCGGGCTTCGCACTGCGCGAGCACTGCTCGCCGTGACCAAACGTCCCGAGGTCATGAGCGAAGTGTGTCGGATGGCTATCGGGGAATTCGGGATCCCGTCCGTGATCGCACGCGCCGACGACTCGGCTGGTGCTCAATCTCTTGAGCAGATAGGTGTGCGTGTCGTCCAACCGGCGATGGCGGTCATCATGGCCCTCGAGGGCGCCTTGCATTTCCCAACGGCCTTCAACCTGTTGGTGGATCGGGGCGAGGATCTCGATCTGGCCGACGTTCGGTTGCTCAACCGGTCGATCGCCGGACGCGCCTTGCGACATGTCCGGCTCCCGGGCGACGCCCTCGTCCTGGGGATCCACCGCGACGGCGGCATGCTCGTGCCTCACGGGGATACGGTGCTGAGATACGGCGATGTCTTGATGCTGGTTGGCAGTCCGGACTGCATTCACTCGTCACGCGTCACGCTCGGATCCAGTGACTCTTGAGCGACACGACCGACGATCCGCCGCCACCATCACGATCAAGGCTTGACATTGCAGACCCGTCTTCTCTTCCAGGGGGCGCTCATCGGCTTGTCGATCGCGGCTCCCGTGGGACCGATCGCGCTGCTGTGCATCCGGCGCACTCTGGCAGATGGTCGCCTGGTTGGTTTCATATCCGGGCTCGGCGCCGCCACCGCCGATGGATTGTACGGTGCGATCGCCGGGTTCGGGCTGTCCTTCCTTTCGCAGGCACTGCTCAAGAATCAGCAGTGGCTTCGCATTCTGGGCGGACTGTACCTCTGTTATCTCGGGACCCGCATCTTCCTGTCCAAAGTCGCCGAACGAGCAACCGACAGGAATCCTGGAGGCCTGGCAGGGGCATATGCCTCGACCTTCTTGTTGACGATCACCAACCCGGTCACAATCATCGCTTTCCTGGCAGTCTTCGCCGGGTTGGGAGTGACAGCCGGAGGAAATCCAAAGGACGCTGGCGTACTTGTCGCGGGCGTATTCCTCGGATCCGCCTTCTGGTGGCTGGCCCTTGCGCTCGGCGTCGGGCTGCTCCGCACTCGGATCACACCGAAGATCCTGATCTGGGTCAACAGGCTGGCTGGAGCTCTCATCGCAGGCTTCGGGGTCTTCGCCATCTACACCCTCTGATCAGATCCTCGCCTGGTCGGACGCGCGTCGAGGGCATACACAGTCCGAATGACCTCGACGCTCGCGCGCCCGCAGACCTTTTTCAATTCAACGCACGGTGCCATAATGGATGCGGACCGCCGATAGAGAGGCGGCCATCCGTCAGAGTCAAATAGAAAGGAGACCACAGTACAAACGGCAGACCAGAAAGACCACAAGGCTCCTGATCGGAAGTCGAAGAACCGTCCCTCCCGTTCAATGGCAGGGGCGTACCGATCAGCTGCACAAGTCAGATCCCTCGGGGCTCTGGCTCGCCTGTTGAACCGTTGGCAGCCGCCCGAGTCGCTCGTCCTCAGCGGGACTGCCATCGCGATGGGGCTGGGGACCGGCGCCGGCGTGTGGGCGTTCAAACAACTTGTCATCGGCGGTCGGATCGTCATGTTCGACTGGCTCGGCGGCGCCCTGGCCAGGTTCGGCGGCTGGACCCTGCTCCTAGTGCCCATCATCGGCGGGCTCTTAGTGGGCTTGGTTGTCCACTACTTGATCGGGCACGAACGGCATCATGGTGTGGCCGGCGTGATGGAAGCTGTCGCCTTGGGCGGCGGCAGGCTGCGCTACGGACGTATGCCGGTGAAGGCCTTTACCTCGGCGCTCTCAATTGGCGCCGGGGCCTCGGTCGGACCGGAAGATCCTTCGGTGCAGATTGGCGCCAACCTTGGTTCGATGTTGGGCCAGTGGCTTCACCTCTCCGAGGATCGCATTCGAGCGCTGGTGGCCGCTGGCGCAGGCGCGGGGATTGCGGCGGCTTTCAATGCTCCCATCGCCGGCGTCTTTTTCGCCCTTGAAATTGTGCTGGGTGAGTTAACTGGGAGTGCCGTCGGCGTCGTGGCCTTAGCGACGGTCATCTCGTCGGTCGTCACCCAGGCGCTCGCCGGAGCCCAGCCGGCTTTCAAAGTCCCGGCCTACGCGTATGGCTCTACCTGGGAGCTTCTCCTCTACCTCGGTCTGGGGATTTTGGCCGGTCCAATCGGCGCCCTGTACACTCGCGCAATCTATCTCGCTCAGGACCTCTTTGCCGGCTGGCGAATTGCTACGTGGCTGAAGACGGCGGCCACCGGAGCGGTGCTGGGCGTGGCGGCGTTAACCCTGCCGCAGGTGCTTGGCGTTGGGTACGATACGATCAGCGTCCTTCTTTCAAACCAACCACTGGCGGCGAGTTTCCTCATCTGCCTGCTGGTCTTCAAGTTGATCTTGACTGCACTCAGTATCGGCGGCGGATTCTACGGCGGCGTATTTGCGCCTTCGCTGTTCCTGGGCGCGGCGTTGGGTGCGGCATATGGTCAGCTTGGGCGGGCCCTCTTGCCGTCCCTCGGTCTCGATCCGGCTGCCTTCGCCATGGTGGGCATGGCAGCGCTACTGGCCGCGGCGGTCCACGCCCCGCTCACGGCCG
This sequence comes from uncultured Anaerolineaceae bacterium, assembly GCA_964528155.1. Taxonomy (GTDB): domain Bacteria; phylum Chloroflexota; class Anaerolineae; order Anaerolineales; family E44-bin32. The sequence goes on along the minus strand of CAZGRL010000009.1, from coordinate 66,790 downwards.
TCATCCTGCTCTTCGAAATGACGGATGACTATCGCATCATCCTGCCTTTGATGTTCGCCGTTACCGTGAGTCTGGTCATCTCTCGCCGCATCGAACGCGAATCCGTTTACACCCTCAGTCTGGTTCGCAAAGGAATCCACCTCCATCAGGGGCGCGACACGGAGCTTCTGGAGACAATCACCGTCGGGGAGATCATGCAGACGGATCCGGCAACCGTTCGCGAGAACGACCCGCTCGCCACGGCTTACCAGACCATGGAGGACACGCGGCAGCATGGGATTCCTGTCGTCGACTCGGCGGGCAAGCTCTTCGGAGTCATCACGCTCGACGACTTCGACCGCGCTCACACCGTGAACGGAGACCAAAGCCGGACGGTGGGCGAAATCTGCAGCCGCGAACTGCTCGTAGCCTACCCTGATGAGACGATCGCCGATGCATTGCGACGCATGGGGGCTCGCGATATTGGCCGTCTGCCTGTTGTCGCGCGAGATGACCCCAGCCGGCTGTTGGGGATGCTCCGCAGGAATCACATTGTGCGGGCATACAACATCGCTCTTACGCGAAGGGCAGCGCTGCGTCATCGCGCCCATCAAGTTCGTCTCGGGGCTTATGGCGGAATGAACGTAGAAGAAATCGCGATCGAGCCAGGGGCTCCTTGCGTGGGCCACCGGGTGCGCGAAATGACATGGCCGAGAGACAGTGTCCTCGCCAGCTTGCGGCGCGGACGCTTGGTGCTGATCCCGCATGGCGACACTGTCCTCGCCGCCGGTGATGTGCTCGTCGCCGTCGCCGAAGGCGAAGCCGGTGCGCAGCTCCGCCAGATGTGCATCGCCGCGCCCTCTCCAGAGAACGAGTCGATCGAGGATCCAGGCGACAAGAACTGATGGGCGTACTCAAGCTCAAACTGCGTCCGCCTCACCTGCTCGACTGGATCCAACCCTCGGAAACGGCGGTCCTGATCGGCACCGCGCTCATCGTTGGAGCCGGAACCGGCATGGGTGCGGTCATTTTCATTCAGCTCATCGCCCTCGTTCAGCGAGTGTTCTTCGAGGGAGGCGAGGCGCTCCTGGGTTTCGCCGGTCGAGGCATCTTCATCCTCGCACCGGCAGTCGGCGGGCTGCTCGCAGGACCGATCATTGCCTACTTCGCCCGCGAAGCCAAAGGCCACGGTGTCCCGGAGGTGATGCAGGCGATCGCCGTGCAGGGCGGCCGCATTCGCCCAAGAGTTGTGCTGGCCAAGGTGGTCGCATCCGCTCTGTGTATCGGCAGCGGTGGATCAGCCGGGCGAGAGGGCCCGATCGTCCAGGTGGGCGCCGCGCTTGGCTCCTCCTTCGGCCAGTGGTTCCACCTTTCAGAGGCCCGCATCCGAAACCTGGTCGCCTGCGGGGCGGCGGCGGGGATCGCCGCCACATTCAACGCCCCGATCGCCGGTGTGATCTTCGCCATGGAGATCATCCTGGGCGAGCTTCGCCTGGGGGACATGGGCAACGTCGTGATCTCGGCCGTCACCGCTTCGACCCTCGCCCGGATATTTCTCGGGGATCGCCCAGCCTTCTCCATCCCCAAGTACGAAATCCACACGCCCTGGGAGATCCTGCTGTTCGCCTTCCTCGGAGTCCTGGCAGGGCTCGTCGCCGTCGGGTTCATCAAGATGCTCTACGGCATCGAGACTCGCTTCGATCGGGCGAAAATGCCGGAGGCGATCAAACCGGCTGTCGGCGGCCTGATACTGGGCTGTCTGGCGTTTTTCTACCCGATGATCCTCGGCTTGGGATTTGTGCCCGAAGAGGAGAGTCTGCTCGGCCTTCCCCTGGCGGCGAACATCCCACACATCTTCGGTTCGGGATTCCCCGTGATCGAGGCCAGCCTGCTGGGTGAGCTGTCCTTCGGATTGCTCGTCGCACTGATGATTCTCAAACCGGTGGCCACCTCGCTGACCCTCGGCTCGGGCAACTCGGGCGGTGTCTTCGCCCCGGCATTGTTCACTGGCGCCGCGCTCGGCGGCGCCTTCGGGCTGCTGGTCGAGAAATTCGCCCCCGGCGCCACGGCCGGACCAGGGGCCTTCGCCATCGTCGGAATGGCCGCCGTCTTTGCCGGCGCCGCCCACGCCCCCTTCACTGGAATCCTGATCGTGTTCGAAATGACGGATGACTATCGGCTGATCATCCCGTTGATGGCCGGCGTGATCGTCAGCCATCTGGTCTCCGAACGTTTGCATCGCGATTCGATCTACACGCTCAAGCTCACCCTGCGCGGGATCCGTTTGCAGAGCGGAAGGGATATCGATGCGATGGAAAGCGTACAGGTGGGCGAGGTCATGGTCAGAAGGCCGGCGACCGTCCCACCGAGCCTGCCGATCGCCCAACTCGGCTCGGAATTCCTGCGGACCGGGCGTCATGGCTTTCCGGTGTTGAGCGATGACGGGACGCTGTTTGGCGTGGTCTCGCTGGAGGACTACCGCCGGGCGGTGACAGCGTTCGAGGATCAGACCAACCTGCTCGTCCGGGACATCGCCACCCGCCTCATGGTCACGGTCTACCCGGACGAGACGGTCGGCACGGCCTTGCGGCGAATGGCCCCGCGTGACCTGTCGCGCCTGCCGGTCGTCGATCGTCGCAATCCGCGACATCTCCTGGGCGTTGTCCGACGCAACGACATTGTCCGCGCGTACGACATCGCGCTTGCCCGCCGCACGGCCATCCGATCGGAGAACATTCAGGCTGGAGCGAAGACAGTTGCTGGTCTCGATGCGAAGGAGATCATCGTCGAAACATCATCGACGATCGCGGGCAAACGAGTGGGGGAGATCAATTGGCCACGTGAGTGCGTGATCGCCACGATCTGGCGAAACCAGAGCCAGATCATCCCCCACGGTGACACGACGATCGAACCTGGAGATGTCCTCGTGATCGTTGGTGATGAACCGATTACGGATCAGATCCGTTCGCTGTGTGGGCCTCAAGGGGTCTCGTAGGCTTCGGCCGCTTGCCATCGTGACGATCGACTTCCCATCGATCCAATCTCAAGACCTTCCACTCCTCACCCTCGCGCAGATGGCGCAGGTCGACCGGATGACGATCGATGTGTTCCGTGTTGAGCTATTGCAGATGATGGAAAACGCGGGGCGCAATCTTGCCCGCCTGGCCGTCGAACGGTTCATCCGCCCCCGACTTGGTCAACCCCACGTTGTCGTGTTGGCCGGTCCAGGTGGGAACGGAGGCGGTGCCATGGCCTGTGCGCGGCGGATGCACGGTTGGGGTGTCGAGTTGCATGTCATTCTCGCGAGATCCGCAGCTGATCACTCGGCCGCGACGGCTCACCAGCTCGCATCTCTCGCGCAGATCGGTGTGCCAACTCTGCAGGCCAATGAGGTCAGGTCAATCCGGCCGGTCGACCTGATCATCGACGGCCTGATTGGGTACGGCATATCGGGCGAGCCCCGCGACTCTGTCGCCAGACTGATCCAGTGGGCCAACACTGAGGCGGCGCCGATCCTGGCCCTCGATCTCCCGTCCGGGCTCGATGCCACTCTGGGCAAGGTTCATCAGCAATGTATTCGAGCCGAAGCCACACTCACGCTGGCCGCCCCAAAGCGAGGCTTGCTCGTCGAGGGGGCATCGAGCCATGTCGGCGAGCTTTACCTTGCCGACATCGGCGTCCCGGCTGAGGTCTGTGCTGCGATGAAGATGGATGAAAGATGGGGAAGACGGTTTGCCGGAGGCGAGATCCTGCGAGTGATACCCCCGGACAGCCCTCTTCCGAAGCTGTCTGCTTAGGGCGTGGACCCGGACGAGATCAGTGCCTCGCCGGCAGCCTCAGATTCGTCGCAGGCCGAAGGCAATCAACCGATCAGGAAGAGGATCGCCACACCGGCCACCGCCACGAGAGTCCCGATAATCGCCTGGAAGCCGATCGACTCTTTAAACACCAACCGTCCAATAGGTAGGAGGAACACCGGAGGGAGTGCCATGAGCGTGCTGGCAATCCCTACTTCCGTCCGCTGCACGGCGATCAAAGACAACCACACGCCAATGTAGGGCCCGGTCAGCGCTCCGCCGACAAGCGGCAGGATCACCCTGCGTTCGGCGCGGACGCGACGCAGTGTTTCCCCCGCCTGTTTCAGCAACAAGGCCACGACCCAGATCACGCCAGCGGCGGCGAGCATGCGGATCAGATTCCCCGAGAGCGCGTCGAAGTCCCCTTCCAGACCTCGCTTGGCCAGAACAAGCCCGATCGCCTGCCCGGCTGCCGCCCCCAATCCAAAGAGGATGCCCCGGGCGAAATCGGGCTTCTCGCCGTCGGCCGGCACTGGCCGACGGCGGTCGAGGATAACCATCCCCACGCCGGCGAGCGTGACCACGATCGCAAGCCATTGTAGCGGGGCCAGGTTCTCCCCCAGGAAGAACAGTGCCAATAACGCGGCGATGATCGGCGCCAGACTCATCATCAGCATGCCGATCCGCGGGCCGACCCACACAAACGCTTGAAAAAGAAACGCATCACCCATGACGAGCCCCACCACCCCTGAGGATCCGAGCCAGAACCAACGCGCCGGCTCCGCGGTCAAGGGGACCAGGCTGCCGCGCACAGCCCAATGGGTCAGGGCCAGAAAGCCCAAAGCCAACGCCAGCCGGGTCCGATTGACCGTGACCGAGCCGACCCGCCTGGAGGCGACAGTGAAGAAACTCGCCGTGGCCGACCAGCAAACGGAGGTACTCAGGGCGGCAAGCTCACCCAGATAAGCAAACATGATCTCGTTTCTCCAAGAGCACGGTCAGGAGGAAACGCCCCTCCCCGGCCATGGCCGATGATGCACCCAACTTCCCGTCCGGCCCGGCATCGTGTCTCTGGCGGGCACGGGCGCGAAGATCTTTTCCTGCAATTCGGAGAGGGATGGTAACATTATTCTGTCCGCCCCGCCCCAGTCAGTCTTCAGAAGGAGGGCTTCTGATGTTGGCCTCGTTCCCCGTCGTGACATCCATGCCGGCCGTTGACATCGCGCGGGCCAGGCGCTTCTACACCGAGACTCTTGGTCTGAAGCCGGTTCAAATACCTGTGCCCGACGGGGCGCTCTTCGAGGCCGGCAAGGGAAGCCAGATCTATCTCTATCAGCGTGGCCCGACGAAAGCCGATCATACCGCGGCGACGTTCACCGTCGAGAACATCGAGCAGGTTGTCGACGACCTGACCGCGCGCGGCGTTCACTTCGAGCAGTACGACATGGGGGAGTTGAAGACGGATGCGCGGGGCATCGCCACCTTCGGTCCCAGCAAGTCGGCCTGGTTCAAAGATAGCGAGGGAAATATCCTCGGAATCGTGTCAATGCAAACCTAGACGCCCTGCCCGGCCGACGCCGTCGACGGACATCCGCCCAGGCTCTTGAAAGACCGTCAGCGCCGCTGAAACCAACGGCGCTGGTTTTGCGTCCTGAGGACGATTCCTCGCGGGTGGCTTCTTCATCGGCCTGCCCGAGTATGTTCCGCGCCCAATCGACCGACGTGTTGGACCTGCTGCGCGCTCTCCGCCAGCGATTTGACATGGCTGAATCGTGCGCCAGGCTCAGACCGCCGTCGTCATCCCATGGTCGCCGACGGATCGGCCTGCATTACTCCAAACACGATCCCCTCGGTGTCCTGGCAGTACGCCAAGTACCCCACCCCGGGGACCGGATGCTTGGGGCTCACGACTTTTCCCCCATTGGCCCCAATCAGCCTGACGGTGTCGTCAACCGACTTGACATCGACGGTGTTGGTCGTCCTAGACACATCGCCGTCTCGCCGGCCCATCCCCCCGTCGATCCCCTCCTCGCCCTGCGAGCCTGTCGTGATGAGCCAGTACTCCATCGGCCCTTCCCACTTCTCAATCTTCCACCCGAAGACAGCCTGGTAGAAGCGAGAAGCTCGCTCTGGATCCTCCACCTCAATCTCGAAATGCACTACTCTACCCATCGCAATCCTCCTCCGCGGCGTCGTGACCTCCGAAAAACCCACAGTCGAGCGATCAGCGCGTTCCTGTTTTCAGCCGATGTGCCCGATCGCTCCGCCTATTTGAGCCGAGCTTGCGGAGCTCACCATGTAAATCTATACCCGGCCCAGGTCGGCCTGGTTCAATCGGTTCAAGGATCCTGTCTCCTTTTGCAGCACATTCCGCTGTCGCTCGAAGCAGCTCCTTTCGACGATATTGTCTGCATATTCAATCGCCCGGACGTAAGCTTGACATGCTTCCTCGACCTCGCCGACCCTCCGCAGAAGGTCCGCCCTGGCTGCGTGATAAGGCATGTAATCTGCCAGGACGTCGGCCAACCCGCCGAGTTGTTCCTTCGTCTCCGCATAAGGCCCATCCGTAGTCAGGAGCTTCCCGCCTCGCACTCGCACCATCGTCGCTGTATCCGTGTGCCGAAGCCGGACCGCCGCCTGCATCCTCCCGCGGGCGCGCATCTTGGCGTGGAATTCTTCGAAGACCCTTTCGGCTTCATCGCGCTCCGCCTGGGTGGCCAGCTTCGCCGAAGCCTCATTCTGGAAGACCAACATCATGTAGAGCATATGTACCTCCTCCCGACACCTGATCCGATCTCGGCACATACGCAATCCCTTCCTCCGGTTCATTGGGACGGATGAGGTCGAGCTGACACAGGTCCTTCCAGGGGTCGAGGGCCTCATTCTCGAGCCTCGCCGATCGAGTTGGCGCACTCTCGCGCCGCCACGACTGCATTCCGGCCGACCGGGCAGGATTGAGCAATGAGAGAACGGCCAGTATCGCCCGCCGCCAACTACACCGGAGCTTGCTGGGCGCCACTCGTGGCGCCCTTTCTGAGGCCTGGAGCTCCCGCTGACGCGCTTTTGCCAGCTTGAGCACCGAGTAGTCGTTGAACATGTCTTCCTCCGTTCGGCTGTCCATTGTCATCAATATGACGGAGGAAGAGGCGAAGAATCGACATCACGGGGGCAGTGATCCGGGGACTTCCCCCAAACGCGCCGGCGGGGAAGCAGCTCATCCGGGGCAAAACAAGAGTTGGCCGAGCCGTCCCTTACACGCTCCGGGGCTCACTCCGCTTGCGCCGGTGCCCTTGCCAGACGTTTCCATATCACAAAGCGCTCTGAATCGACGAGCTTCGTGTAGTTGTCTGTGATCACTCGATCGTATACCCCCCTGGCGCGCAAGAACTCCGAGACCTGGAATCCCTGGGGGCAGCCGACACAGGACGTGCGGTTGTCGATGATGATAATGGCAGGACGATCCCTCAAGATCGATGCTTCCAACTCGTCCAGATATCCCTGAACCAGACCAGGGAGTGTGAAATCCGGGTCATAGAGTTCATTGGTGTCTTCTATTCCGGAGATCCCGAATGAAATTGGATTGGTCGGGATGTACTTCGACGCCAGTCGACGGTCCGCCTGGAGGACCAGCCGGAACGGCTCGGCCATGGTGCTCACGACGAGCACACTATCATCCATCGTGGAATTGTCCTTGATGGCCTTGATCGCGCCTGCGTCTTCCAGGAACGCGGCGCCGCGTATCGCATTTGGGGAAAGATCCCCGATCCACTTGGCCACGGCGACCAAGACAACCAGCATAGTCAGGAGCCATCCCATCTCCGTCAACCAGCTCATCCCGCCCGTCTTCGTCCCACTCCTCCAGACGACTGGCTTGACCCGAGGAGCAATCACCAGGATCACAAGGAGAACGACAAGGTACTCACTGCCCATGGCCGGAATCAGATGATATGCAAAGCCACGCCCCTGCAGGCCGTAGACCACCAGCGACGCTAGAGTGAACACACTCATGGACTGGATAACGCTTTCAATCTCATCCGAGTTGTTGGTCAACCGGAAGAACAAGAAAGGTGCCAGGCCGAACAGCAGGAGGACATTCTGATCGAGGATGAGGTTGATCGCGGACCTGTCCCCATAGGCCCGGTAGCCACCGGACAGCACACCTTGAACGACCGCGATCAACCCAGCCCTCATCTCCTGCGGCATGAGCACCAGCCAGAGGACATAGGCAAGCCCTAATCCGACGACAGCATAAACTTCGGGGCCTCTCCCAAAGATGCGGCGACCTTCGGCAACGGCCCAGAACAGCTCAAGCGAAAGCAAGATGAGAAGAAAGTGCGGCTTGATGTACGCGCCGACACCTGCCGCGAGCCCGACGATGATCCCCAGTCTGCTTCCATGAGTGAGCCGCCCGCGCCATCGCAACCAGCGCAGGATCACATAGGGCATCACCAATAGGAAGAATATGTGTTCCCTCTGACCGAATTCGTTGGTGGTGAAGAGCCTCAGATCCAGCACCGACAACGAGAAAGCAACAACGCCCCCGATCTGCGATCCCCTGAGGCCGAGGTTCCTGGAGAGCAGGTACGCAGCAGTGGCGATCGACCAAACAGACAACGCCAGGATGAGCAACAAGAAAACCGGGATGGGGTTGACACCGATCCACTTTGCCAGTGCAACCGGGATGACGTGGAGATAATGGATGAGAGGGGGATTGATCTCTACGTAGTCCACATAGGGGACAGCGCCGCGCAACAGGAGTTCCCCGATCAGCAGGTGAAGCGACGCATCCCTATTCACCCGCAACGGGTTGATCAGCATGAGGACCAGCATCATCAGGATGAGCGCGCAGGAGACTGCGAACAGGGCTACATCAAGTCGCAGAATAGAACCCGGCTCATTCCACTTGAGGGAGAGATTCTTCATCGTCAACCAGCCATAGCAGATTGGCAGCCTCTGTTGAGCACGCACATCTCAACTGTCCCATCCCGGATCGCATTTCCAGGCCGCAAATCGGAGGACTTGAGCGCGGCCGGGGCCTCTATCGCGCGTGCGGACGGTAGGCGAGTGGGATCCTTTCGATCACGAAAGCCATGAGTTCCCTCTCGCAAGCACCGGTCGGATCGGACGACACCTCCAAGCGTTCGGTTGGTCTTGGTGAAGCGATTCGAGGAGGGCTTGATGCTGCGTCAACGGGGCTGGGGCGGTTGGAAAGTTGGTGGGCCCGGCAGGATTCGAACCTGCGGCCAACCGGTTATGAGCCGGCCGCTCTAACCTCTGAGCTACGGGCCCGAAGGCGCGAATCCATTTTAGCGGAGGCCTCCGCGACTTACAAGACGAACAGACCGGCTTCAATTGAATGATCGTTGGTTGAGTTAGGATGTCGAATCAAAGAGGTGACAAAGAGCGGGCGACGGGATTCGAACCCGCGAATATCAGCTTGGAAGGCTGATGCCTTACCACTTGGCCACGCCCGCGCGCGCCGCATTGTAACCTTCGCCGAATTCAGGGTCAAGCCGGAAGTGGTTCTGGGGGCTACGGGACGGAGTAGCCAGGGCAGGAACTCTCGAGCGGACAGTCAACGGCGTGATGATGTCTGCCGCGGGTGGCATCCCGATATTCTCACCCGACTGCCGAATGATCCTGTTTCTTGGCGCACCTTCCAAGCGGGGAGGGGTTATATAAGGGTAGGTCGGGGTGGGCGGACTTGAACCGCCGACCCCCGCGTCCCAAACGCGGTGCGCTTCCAACTGCGCTACACCCCGAACTCGAGCGAGTATACTGGGTGCCTTACTCTCGGTCAAGGAGATGGTTCCGGATGGCGTCAATTATGTTCGAGGTGTTGGACGACGGCATTGGTGTGATCACCATGAATAGGCCCGAAGCACGCAATGCGCTCACCTGGGAGGCTATGGAAGCGTTCTCGAAGGCCGTCGACAACGCACATGCATGTGAGCGGGACTTGCGCGCTTTGGTTGTCACCGGCGCTGAAGGCGCCTTCTGCGCCGGCGGTGACCTGTTTGAACTGGATGGATACCCGACTCGGCTCGACGGGGCAAGATTGGCGGCCATCATGGGCGAAGCCCTGACACACCTGGAGGCGCTTCCGATCCCCACGCTGGCTGCGATGGAAGGGCCGGCGCTCGGCGGCGGCGCCGAAGTCGCCCTGGCATGCGACATTCGGGTGATGGCCGAGGGCGCCACCATCGGCATGATGCACGTTCGGCTGGGGATCTGCCCGGCCTGGGGCGGCGGCCAGCGCCTGCTGCGTCTCGTCGGCTATAGCCGCGCCCTGGAATGGACGGCCGCGGGGCGGGTCTTCACCGCCAGTGAGGCCATGGCGTACGGGTTGGCCAATCAACTCGCTCCTGAGGGCGCTGCCATGGACGCGGCCGTTACACTGGCCGCAGCCTTCGCGCGACAGGACCCACAGGCTGTCCGCGCGATCAAGCGCCTGGTTCGCGCCGGGGTTGAGATGCCGCCGGGGCAGGCGGCCGCGGCGGAACGCGCCGAGTTCCCCGATTTGTGGGCCGCACCTGCCCACCTCGAGGCCTCCGCTCGCTTCGTCGCTCGGAAGAATCACCGCCCGGTTTGAGGATGGGCTCCGCCGATTTCCCGCGCTATTTCGAAGCGCAGTACGCTCAATACAACGATGACATCTCGTTCTGGCTCGAGCTGGCGCGAGAATGCCACGGGCCCGTGCTCGAGTTGGGGTGTGGCTATGGTAGGGTGTTGCGCACTCTGGCCGACGCCGGCATCCCGGTCGTCGGGATCGATCACGACCCGGGGATGTTGGTCAGGGCGGCGGCTCACATCTCGGCGGACATCAGCCACCTGGTCTCACTCCACCAGGCCGACATCCGGGACTACACGCTGGGCAGATTCTTCCCGCTCGTGATCTCCCCATGCAACACATTCGCCTTCCTGCCCGACGATGAGTTTCAACAGGCCGCGGCCTGCGCCTCGCGTCATCTGCACCGCGGAGGCCGATTGGTTCTTGATCTTCCAGCCCTGTCGGCGGAACAGGCGAACCTGACGGACGACCCGGAATTGTGTTCGGCGTTTGAAGATCTCGAGAGCGGGAATCCGGTTCAGGTCAGCTCGCTCGAACGCGTCGATGGGCCGCTGGTCCATGTGAGCTGGCTCTATGACGAGCTCTTTCCCGACGGCCGGGTCGAACGGACTGAGATCCCTGTGACCTATCACCTGCGCGGCCCGGACGCGCTTTCCGGATTGCTCTCGTCCGCCGGCTTTGAGTCGATCGAATTCTTCGCTGACTTCCAGCGGTCTCCCTACGAACGCGGCTCGCCAAGGATCATCGCTTCCGCATCCACTTGAGCAATGTGGAGCCTTCGCAGGTCGAAGCGGAACAGGAGGGCGACAGAAAAGAGCCCCCGGAGCGCGTCCGGGGGCTCTTTTCTGTCCGGTCTCGATGATTGTCGGTGCCTCGGTCAGTTGAGCTGTCGAACGACCAGCATGACCTTCCCCTGCACTTCGAGCGTGCGGGGATCTTCAACAATGATCGAATTCATCGTCGGATTGGCCGGCTGCAGGCGGACCCTGCGACCCTCGCGGTAGATGTACTTGAGGGTTGTCTCCTCACGATCGCTCAGCCACACGGCGACCATGTCCCCGTTGCGCCATTCTGGGGCATGTCGCATGACCACGATGTCTCCATCGCTGACCATAGCGTCGATCATCGAGTCGCCTTTGACTTGAAGGGCGAACAAGCCCTCCTCTTCGGTGAGCAGGCCTCTGGCGATATCGATGGCCTCGTCCGCCCCGAACATCGGTGAGTCCGTACTTGGGAGAGGCACCGGCTCGCTGGCGAAGATGCGGCCCACAAGAGGCACTCTCACGACTTGCGCTAAGCGCTCGGTCGCCCGGTCGAACTTGTCCTTCAACCGGATCCCCCTGGAGACGTTCTGGTCGCGGTCGAGATAGCCCTCCTCGACAAGTCGGTTGAGGTTGTAATTGACAACCGAGGTGGATGAGATGCCCACCGCCTCTCCGATCTCCCGGATCGAAGGCGGGTATCCGTTGTCCTCACTGAAACTGTGGATGAACTCGACCATCCGGCTCTGGCGATCCGACAGTTTGCCTCTGGCCATGCATTCCTCCTTCAGCGGTCGCTGGGCATCCCCTGGAGCGGCCCGGCCCGCTGTTCCCGCCGCACATTCGTTCTCATTCTAGCGGAACATCCGTTCTATGTCAAGCGCGCCGCAGACGCCGTGTGTCTCCCCGCGTTGCCGCGAGCTCATGCGGGACCTTCGGCCACATCGGAAAGCGGTTGTTGCCCCAGAGCGCTTACTCGGCCGCCTCTACTGGAGCCGGTCTGCGCCTGGGCCATGGGGACGTTTGTTGAGTCTAGCTGTTGCAGGGCCAAAGGCAGGCTGCACGCAGGGATGGCCGAGACCACGCTCATGTGGAGCGGTCCAACAATGCCCATTTGCGGAGGAGGGATGGGGGGGTCTGGGGGCGAAGGGGGGTAAACGCACTTTCTCCCCTTCGCCCCCCACAGAGTGTGTGCCTCAAGATGGGATATCTCCTGCACCGTGAGAGAAGAAATGGTCAGGCGTGCCTTCCTCGTCGAGCACGACGTTGGCTCCATTTCGCCGCCGTTGTACAATGACTTTCAGCCGACTTTCCACTCGGGACACCCACAATGGATGAACTTCGACTTCGGATCCTAACCGACGGCCGGAACCTGGGCGGCGGCATTCTCAAGGTGGACGGGTTCATCAATCACCAGGTCGATCCGAACTTGATGAACGCGTGCGGCCGCGAGCTCGCTCAGAGATTCGGCAGTGTCTCCCCCACCAAGGTCCTCACGGCGGAAATTTCCGGGATCGCCCCCGCCCTGACGACGGCGATGTACCTCTCAGTTCCTGTTGTCTACGCCCGAAAGACGAAACCCATCACCATGCCCGACCAGATCTTCCTCACTCTTGCGCCTTCGCACACAAAGGGGCGAATGGTCGAGTTGATCGTCTCGCCCGAGTACCTCGGTCACGAGGAGAGGGTGCTTATCATCGATGACTTCCTGGCGACAGGCCAGACGATCATGGGATTGGTCCGCCTCGCCCAGGCAGCCGGGGCGACCGTCGTAGGTGTCGGAGCACTGGTGGAGAAGCGCTTCGAGGGTGGCAGGGAGCTGCTCTCCTCGGTAGGCGTGCCGATCGAGGCGCTGGCGGTGATCACCAACATGGACGACGGCAAGATCGTGTTCGGCGACTGATCGTCTGTGGACTCAATCGCCATCCTCGATTTCGGCTCCCAATACTCGCAGCTCATTGCACGCCGCGTCCGGGAAGCCGGTGTGTACTGCGAGCTCTTCCCCTACGACACTCCGCCCGACGACGTGTTACAGATCCAACCCAAAGGTTTCATCCTCTCCGGCGGGCCCGCTTCGGTCTATGAACCGGGCGCGCCTCAAGCCCCCGCGTATGTCTTCGGTTTGGGCCTCCCCATCCTCGGGATCTGCTACGGCATGCAAGCCATGGCCCACGCGCTGGGTGGTCGTGTGGCAGCCTCGGCGGAGCGCGAGTACGGACAGGCTGAGATCGAGGTCGACCGGGAAAACCCTGTCTTGCCGCGGCGACGCCTGCGTGTGTGGATGTCTCACGGGGATCGCATCGAGGTCCTCCCACCCGGCTTTGCCCCCCTGGCCCACTCCGACAACTCGCCGCTGGCCGCCATGGCCGATGTCGCCAGTGGAAGATACGGTCTTCAGTTCCATCCAGAGGTCCGGCATACACCGGACGGTGCGGTGATCTTGCGCGGCTTTCTGTTCGACGTTTGCCTGGCCAGGGCAGAGTGGTCTCCCCGATCAATCATCGAGCAGGCGATCGACCGGATTCGCGACCAGGTGGGGGACGAGCAGGTGCTGGCCGCTGTCAGCGGCGGGGTTGACTCATCGGTCGCCGCGGCTCTGGTCGAGCGGGCCGTCGGCGACCATCTCAACTGTATCTTCGTCGATACCGGACTGCTGCGCTCGGGCGAGCCCGAGGCCGTCGTGGATGTATTCCGCCAGATCATCGGAGCGCGCCTGGTCGCCGTCAACGCCGCCGAGACCTTCCTGGAAGCGCTCGCGGGCGTCACCGACCCCGAAGCCAAGCGCAAGGTCATCGGTGAGAAGTTCGTTCGGATCTTCGAAGAACAGGCCGCCGCCCTCGGGGACCCGCCCTTCTTGGTTCAGGGCACAATCTACCCGGACGTGGTCGAATCAAGCGCACCCGACCGGCGGGTCGCAGCCCGGATCAAGACCCATCACAACGTCGGCGGCCTTCCGAGAGACATGAACTTCGAACTGGTCGAGCCGTTGCGGTACTTGTTCAAGGATGAGGTCCGGGCAGTTGGCCTCGAATTGGGTTTGCCGGAATCCCTCATCTGGCGGCAGCCGTTCCCCGGCCCGGGTCTCGCCGTTCGTTGTCTGGGAGAAGTCAGCCAGGAGCGACTATCGCGCCTGAGGGCCGCGGATAAAGTCGCTACAGACGAATTGATCCAGGCCGGCGCGCTCAAGGGCGAGACGGCACAAGCGTTTGTGGCGCTGCTCCCGGTTCGTTCGGTCGGGGTCATGGGAGATCAGCGCACATACGGCGAGACCGTCGTCCTGCGTGCCGTGACAACCGACGACTTCATGACCGCCGACTGGGCCCGGTTGCCGGCGGAGCTGTTGGCGCGGATCAGCAATCGGATTGTGAACGAGGTCGCCGGGGTGAATCGGGTTGTGTATGACATCACCAGCAAGCCGCCGGCGACGATCGAATGGGAGTAACCGAGCCGGCTTGGCGATGCCTGTGTGAGCTAGGTCCGACTGTTCGCAGTTGACCAGGGTCTCGGACAGGGCGAGGAGCTGACCCTTTCTCCTGAAGGGGCACCCGTTGAGGAGGGAATGATGGATTATGGAGCGGTCCTGAAAAGGACGTGGGAAATCACCTGGAAGTACAAGGGATTGTGGGTTCTGGGCATTCTGGCCGCCTGCGGGAACGGCGGCAACGGAGGGGGCGGAGGCAGCGGGAGCCGGGCCTCGAGCAGCATCCAGGGAGATCTGGGCAGCGGAGGCCTCAATGGTCTTCAGCACTTCTTCAACAACATCCCCGAAGAGACGCTGATCATCGCCGCCCTTGTCATCGTCTCACTCCTGCTCGTCCTGGCCCTGATTTTCCTAGTTCTGGGCGTGATCGGTCAGGCCGGCTTGATCGCAGGTTTCAACCAGGCCGACGAAGGAGCGGATGTCAACCTGGCCGAGGCCTTTGGCATGGGCACGCACTTCTTCTGGAGGATCCTCGGCCTGAGATTGTTGCTCCTCATCGCCGGCGTGATTGTCGCCATCGGCTTCATCACCATCACCATTCTCACATTCGGCCTTGGCATCTTCTGCCTGCTATGCATCGGCATCCCGCTCCTGGTTGCCGCCGGGGTGTATGTGACCCTTGCCACTGTCGCCATCGTGGTGGAGGATCTCGACGTCTTCAAGGCCTTCGCCCGGGCCTGGGAGGTGATCCGGAACAACGTCGGGCCTGTCCTGGTCATGGGGGTGATGCTGGTGCTCGGGAGCGCCATCGTGGGGCTCTTGTTCGCCGCTCCGTTGATCCTTGTCCTGGTCCCGGTGATCACAGCCCTGGCTCTGGGGACACAATCCGCGCTGGGGACCGGGCTACTCGTTGGGGGCATTTGCCTGGTCCTGTACATCCCGATCCTGATTGTGTTGAACGGGATCCTGACCACCTATGTCATGGGGGCCTGGACTCTGACATATCGGCGGCTGACCGGACGACCGGGGATGATGCCGGACGCCATGCCGGCTGTGCCCGCACCTGTCGCTTGAGACCGATCGCTATCGACTCTTCCGGTTAAATTGACCCTCCCGCTGGTGGGGTACCGCGGGAGGGTCAGCCGGAGGGAGGCTTAAGAGGTACACCTGAAGGAAATCAGGGACCTCCTGGCCAGCAAGATGCGGGGCAAGGGGCTCGGCAGTCCGGCCCTATCACCCCGGGTGATTGGCTCCTCAAGCCCACAAACTCCAAACCTGCCAGAGCAGCCAGGCTTCAAGGATCAAGATTGAGATGAAACCGACGATCATGACCCAGCGGACTGCGCGCTCGCCGCTGGTCAGAGGCGCTTCCGCGGCTTCGACGGTGAAACTCATGTCTTGTACGATCCGATCGGTTTGTACGCTCATGGTCGCCCCTATCTCTCTCGTCCTTCATGCGGATAGTACAGCCTCATCGACTCCTTGCGCGTTTTTGTAAGCCGAATGCAAACAGCGGAATGACGCCTCCCGGTCCTTTCATCCTCCGTCGATACCTCACGAGGATGATCGGGGCATCGGCCGTGGTCGGACCGCCAAGGGTCTCGCCCATCAGGCCCTGGAGTTCCGGGGCGACCAGCGACGGCCAGGACGGCGTGGGCGATAACCGCCGCATGCTAAAATGTGCCCATGATGCGACTAGAGCGACGATCTTTGGGCCTCGGCTTGCTCTTCATCTTGGTGGGAGGGGCGCTTCATTTCGCCGCGCAGGCCCAGACACCGGTCAGCCTCGGTGTCTCTTCCATAGCCGTAGGAGGATTTCCGACCGTGAGCCTCTCGCTGACGGTCGCCGACGGTGAAGGTCTGCGGATCCCCGGCCTCACCGCGGAGGACTTCGCCGTCAGCGAGGACGGATCCCCGCGCCCGGGCGCGAGTGTCAGCGAGGCCGAGATCGGTTCCCGGCAGATCTTTGCGATCCTCACCGGCCGGGCCTTGCGAATCCGAGACTCACAGGGCCGGACGCGCTTCGATTTCGTTCGCCAGGCCTTGTTAGACTGGTGGGCCGGTCCCGGCGTCGCCGGCTATGAGTTGGATGACATGTCCCTGGTGACATCGGAGGGGCCGTTGGCGATCCACGCCTCTGCCTCAACCCTCAGTTCGGCCCTGACGGCGCATCAGCCTGCCTTCGCCGAGGAGCCCTCCGGCTACGATTTCACCATCCTGGCGTTGGGCTACATGGCGGATCCGCCGCCGAACGAGGGAATGCCGGGCTCGCTCGTGGTTTTCTCTCCACCGATGGACGGTCTGACGGATGTCTTGATGGAGAACGTCGTGACGCGTGCCAGGCAGACTGCCACGGCGATCTACCCGGTCCTGGTCGGGCCTCCGGAGGCGATTGACACGCCCGGGGCTGAACGGATGAGGCAGTTGGCGCTCCAGACTGGGGGCGCCTTCAGCGTGTTCGATCCGGGTCAGGGGCTACAGGCGTTGGCGGAAAAGGTCATCGGACGGCGCTACATCTATAGCCTTATCTACACCTCCCAGGCCAGCACTTCCGGGCCTCACCAAGTCGAGGTCCAGGTGCAGGTCCCGGGAGGGGCCGCGGCCAGCCTGGAGGAAAGCTATCAGGTGCAGATCCTGCCGCCGCAAGTCAGCTTCATTCAGCCCCCCTCCCAGATCGTGCGCGAGGCGGACGATCCATCCCTGGCCATCGAACAGCTTCCCCCCACGACACAGGATTTACGCATCCTGGTCGACTTCCCCGACGGGCACCCTCGGCCGCTCACTCTGGCCACCCTTTATGTCGATGATCAGCCGGCAAGTGTGCTCGACGCGCCGCCGTTCGACCGTTTCAGCCTCGACCTCACGCGATTCGTCGAGAGCGGCAGCCACACATTGCGCGTCGAGGCTCAGGATAGTCTCGGCCTTTCCTCGACTTCGGAGCCAACTCGGCTCGAAATCGAGGTCCGGCCACCTCCACGAGGTCTGACAGCGCTTCGGCCCGCGCTGGGATCGATCGCGGCTGCGCTCGGCATCCTGGTGTTGGGAGTGGCCCTGGCGGCCAGTCTGATGTCGGCTGGACGCAGGCAGATCGCATCGGGCGGCAGCCGGAGGCAAGGCGCCGGCCTCCCGGCGACGAAACGCAGGGCCAGCATGCAGAAGCGTGTCTCCGAGACGGCCGTCGAGGCCGTGCTCGTCCCAGTCGACAATCGAGGTCAAGAGGGCAGAGCCCTGCCTCTGACCGGGGTCGACGTCGTGCTGGGGCGAGACGCGTCGCTGGCAGGCATTGTTCTCGACGATCCTTCCGTCAGCGGGATGCATGCCAGGATGATTCGGCTGGCCGGGGGAGGCTACTTGCTGCGCGACCAGGATTCCGTCGCAGGCACATGGATCAACTTCAAGCCCGTAGCGGACGATGGCACCCAACTTGCAAATGAGGACCTCATTCACCTCGGACGGGTGGGGTTGCGTTTCCGGTTGGCTTCCCCGCCCCCGCCGCGCGAGATACGCGTCCGACCACTCGACGGTGAGGCCGAGTCGCGGGGAAACCAGCCATGATCACCAGTCAGCGCTCGCACGTCACCGCCGTCGCCCTGACCCACCCTGGGGAGACCGGAAAGAACAACGAAGACCGCTACTCGGTGACCACATACACCGTTGAGCCCGACGGAGCGCCGTCGATCCTGGGCGTCGTGTCCGACGGCATCGGCGGCCACCAGGCCGGTGAGGTCGCGGCCCAACTCACCGTCGACACGACGGTCAAGGTTCTATCGGCATCCAGCGCGCACGAGCCAGTCGACCAGCTTCGATCGGCGATCATAGAGGCCGGCCGAGCCGTCACCCGCGCGGCGCGCGAGAAGCCTGAACTGGCCGGGATGGGCTCCACCGTGGCCGTCGTCTGGATCATCGGGGATAGGCTGTTTACTGCGACGGTCGGCGACAGCCGTATCTATTTGCTGCGCGAGGGGACGCTACACCAGATCAACATCGACCACACGTGGATCCAAGACGCGCTCGATCACGACATCATCTCGCCGGAGGAGGTGAAGGATCACCCCAACGTGCACGTCTTGCGCCGCCATATCGGCGGTGCGCAGGACCCTGCGGTGGATACGCGTCTTCGATTGTCGGCGGACGAAACGGACGAAAAATCTAAATCAAATCAGGGGCTCACTCTCAAGCCTGGCGATCAGATCCTGGCGTGCACCGACGGGCTGACCGACCTGGTCAAGAACAGCGACATCCGCCTGGCCCTGGCGACGAAGGGACCGAGAGAGGCCGCGGCCCAACTTGTTAAACTGGCAAGAGAACGAGGCGGCTATGACAACATCACCGTCGTGCTGCTCGCCGTCCCGACGGCGCGTCGCCGCGCGCGAGTGGGGCGGAAGATAGTGCCTGTGTTATTCGGTTTCGCCGGCATCCTGGGCTTGCTCGGCCTGGCATTGGCTGCGGCGTGGTGGTTCGGCTTTCTTCCCTGGTCGCGTGTCTCGCCGACATTGACACCGGCACCGGCGGTGGCAACCGTCTTCGCTCCGGGAAGCCTCGCTACCGACGCGACGTCCGTCGGCGAGGCCGAGCCGAGTCAGGTGCCTCCCGCCGCGGACATGGCAGAGGCCAGCGCCACCTACACGGCCTTTCCCCTGCCGACCGTACCCACAGCCACGCTCACACCGGTTCCGCCAGGCTGATGTTTCCGCCGGCGGCGGTTTCGCGCCGGTCTCACCCCCGATCGATCGTCATCCGACAGACGAACCGATCGCGTCCCCCCAGTTGATACTTGTACTGTTCGCCGCCCCGAAGGAAGTCCACCTCTTGTCGACCGTCCTCGATCGCCCAGCGGATGATGTGACCCAGAAGAACCCAACCGGGTGACGAACCGAAGTGTTCCGGGTCGACGAAAGAATTGTAGACCCAGAGCCTCCCCCTGTAGTCGAAGTTCAGATAGCCCGCCGCTAACTGACCGCCGATGTCGAGCACGGCCAACTGCAGCCATCCACTCGAATGAGCCGCCAACACGCTTCGCTTGATCTGAGTCTCCATGATCGGGGTGAGAAAGGCGGCTTTGCGCTCGTCGAGCGCCATGAGCCGAAGGAAGTCATCCACGGCTTGCTCGATATCGTCGGCGGGCCCGACGATCCGCCATTGGACAGCCTGTGGAAGTTCGGCCGCCCGTCGCATCTTGCGCCTGAGCTCATGGCGCTGCTTCTTGTCAAGCCCGGCAAGATAGGCTTCCCAGTCGCTCGGCAATTCGAGAACCGGGCACGGCCGGAATCGTGTTTGGGTAACGCTCCAGCCCAGACTCTCCGCGGCCGATCTGAGCGCAACCAGCGTGGCCGATGCTTCGGGGACATTGTACAGATCGATGACATCCCACTCTTGCTTCGGAAGCCGCGCAAGCTCTCCCAGGAGTTGCTCAGTGAATGGAGCGACCAGAGCCTCGGAGACGATCAGATCGAGGTAATCGGAGATCTCGATGCTGCCAAGAAGGAGAAGTCCGGTTCGATCATCGAGGGTATGGGTCCGAAAGAAAGGCGCCAGGCCGACCAGACGACCTTCGTCATCGCGGGCGACGCCGATATGCAGTTCTGCATCGCGCCACTCTCCGCCACCCAGGGTCGACCACCATGTCTTGAGGAACTCGTGACGCAAGAATGGAACATCGGTCACTGCCTGGGAAAGCAACGAGTTCCACTCCTCGGCCAGCGCCATCATCGAATCTTCGTCACGGATGAAAACGAATTTCACGCGATCAACACTCCACGTTTAGGACCGGTGCAGATTGTACCAGCGGCCGGATACAAGCCCGGCTTGCGCGATCTTAAGTTCTAAAGCCTCTTCACGTGCATTGCGACGCCCTGACCATTCTTGTACAATTGCCGCCATGCCACAGCATTTTGAGGCGGATGTTCTCCTTCTGCACATCGCCGCCGGTGCAGCGCGTTCGACTCCCCCACCTGGAAACCTCGCCCAGACCGCTCCCAGACGGGCCGCGCGAGGTCGGGGTGACGATCTGATCTTCATCACCCTCGACCTCAGGTCCACCAGCACGATATCCCCCGGACACGCGGATCAGCTAGCCCGGCTGGCAGTGGAGGCCTTCTACGGCACACCCGGCTCGGTCACGGCCGCGCTGCGCGAGGCGGCCGTCGCGGTCAACGACCGTCTCGTCAGCGGAAACCAAAGCCTCGATTCCGGTGAACAGGTGGAGGGAAACCTGGGGATCGGTGTGCTTCGAATGAACGACCTATACGTCGCTCAATGCGGCACCGGACAGGCATTCATCATCCGGCCGGGTCAGGTCGGCCGGCTGGGCTCCGAGGAGGCCGTCCGTCGTCCGCTGGGTGGGACAGTCGCCCCCTTCGTCCGCTACCACCACATCCAGGTCACACCAGGCGATTTGATCCTCCTCACTGCTTCTCCCCCACCGCTTTGGTCCGACCCGACGCTGGCGGCAGTCGCCGGGATGGATCCGGCGCGCGCGCTTGACTCGCTCGTTCCGGCAACGCCTCATGACGTCACTGGTGTGATGATGCGCATGGTGCCGCGGGGCGAAGCTGCGCCTCTGCCGAGGATGCCGGCCAGGCCGATGCAGGCCGAGTCGGATGCGGCGCTGGAGGTCTCGAGACCGGGGCGACGATCGTCGGCCGGGGCGGCGCAAGCGGCCGGCAGGCTTTCGTCCGCAGTCGGAAGCGGCATCGGAGCTATATGGGGCCTGATTGAGCCGCCGCTGACCGCCGTCGGTGAGGCGCTCATGCGCCTGGTCACCCGTCTCGCTCCTGGTTTGGCCGAACCTTCCAAGGTCGGGAGTTTCACGCCCGGCGTATTGATCGGTACGGCCATTGCCGTTCCGCTGGTGATCGTCGCCCTCGCCAGCGTTGTGTACCTGCGCCGGGGACGCACCGAGCAGTTGCGCTCCAACCTGACTCAGGCGCAGGCTGCCGTCGTGGCGGCGCAGTTCAAACCCTCGGGAGAGGATTCAAGACCCGATTGGGAACGCGCCTTGTACTGGCTCGACCAGGCTGCCAAATACGGATCGAGCGCGGAAGCGGATTCGCTGCGCCAGCAGGTGAATGAGGCGCTGGATCGGGTGAACCTGATCATCCGCCTCGATTTCCAGCCGGCTGTCAGCGGCGGATTCGGCGCGCAGGCGCACATCGCCAGGGTCGCCGCTAGCGCGACCGACATCTACGCCTATGACGACGCCGAACAGGTGATCTGGCATGCCTGGGCGACCGGCCGGGGCTACGAGATCGATCAAGAGTTCGAGTGTCTCGGGAGCGGCTCGGGCCCCGCCCTGGGCAAGATCGTCGATATCGTCGTCCAGCCTCCACCCGGGGCGTTGGGAAGCGAAGGCGTCGTCGCTGTGGATGAGGCCGGACGCTTGCTCTACTGCGCCCCCGGCAGCCATGCGGCGTTCGGCACCCTGGCCACCCCGGACATCGGCTGGGGTCGGATCCAGGCTGTGGATGAGTTGAACGATCGACTTTACGTGCTCGATCCGGTTGGCAATGCCATCTGGGTTTACGACGCCTCCGACGGGCTATTCAGCGGCGAGCCGTCCTTTTATTTCGCCGAGGCCGTTCCACGCCTCAAGGATGCCATCGACCTGGCTGTGACCCAGGATGAGATGCTCATCCTCTACCAGGACGGCCGACTCGACCGCTGCCGAAGGTCGGTTGAGAATACACTGGCGGGGGGAAGCAAGATTTCCGTGGAATGCGATGCCGATCAGCGCTTCACCGACGACCGACCCGGCTATGAGCCGAGCGCCACGCTTCCCGGCGCGCCTCCCCTCTTGATGGTCTACTCACCACCGCCTGAGCCCTCGCTCTTCTTCCTTGTCGGGGAGGACAACACCATTTTCCATTACAGCATGCGATTGGTATACCAGGGCCAGTACAAGCCCAGCAGTCCATTCGACTCGCAGATCAGCGCCTTGACCATCGGCCCGCCTAAGGACCTCTATATTGGCGTGGGGTCCCAGGTTTACTACGCCCAGCCGGTTCGCTGATCCCTTCTGCCTCCAAGGGTCGGCCAGTCAGGCGGGACCAGGCGACCCCCGGTGGCTCATCGCAGGAGCGACGATTCACCCGAGACCGGCCTCAAGCGGCGAGCTCCCAAGTCGCCCTGTTCGGAGCGGTGGATTCGGACCGGTACTATCCCGTCTTTGACAGGACCCAGACCGGAGCTTAGAATCGGACCTGAATCGTCGAGGTGGAGGGCAGTTTGAGCCGTTGGCCGGGGAAGTACGTCATCGGCGTGACGGGTAACATCGCCACCGGCAAGAGCGTGGTCCGCAAGATGCTCGAGCATCTGGGGGCCTACGGCATCGACGCCGACGCGCTGGCCCATCGCGCCATGGCCAAGGGCGCCCCAGGTTATCAGGTCGTTGTCAAGAGTTTCGGTGAGTGGATCCTAGATGACGAGGGCCAGATCGACCGGAGCCGCCTGGCGCGCCTGGCTTTTTCCGACCCGTCGGCGCTCGAACGCCTCGAGACGATTATCCACCCCCTGGTCACCCACGCCATCGATCTGCTCATCCGACGCGCCAAGCACAGCGTGGTCGTGATCGAGGCCATCAAGCTGCTCGAAACCGACATGGCCGCCGGGTGCGATACCGTCTGGGTCGTCGACACGCTCCAGGAGATGCAGATCCAGCGTTTGATGCATAAGCGGCACATGTCTGAGGCAGCCGCACGCCAACGGATCTCGGCGCAAGGCTCTCAGGCCGTCAAACTGCGCTCCGCCAAGGTCGTCATTCGCAACGACGGCTCATTTGAGAACACCTGGGAGCAAGTCCAGTCGGCCTGGGGCAAGTTGCCCAAGCCGGAGGAGCCCCTCCTGACTGCGCCGCCCGTTCGCCGACCGGGTCAGTTAGTCGTCCGGCGCGGCAGGCCTCAGGATGCCGATGATATCGCTCGGTTCATCACGCGCGTGACTCACGGCAAACGCCGGATGACTCGGCAGGACGTGATGGCCGCATTTGGCGAGAAGGCCTATTTGATCATCGAGCGCGACGGGAACATGGCCGGTGTCGCCGGTCTGCAAGTTGAGAATCTCGTTACCCGAATCGACGAGTTGCATTTTGAGGCCGGTCTGCCGGTCGAGCAATCCATCCCGGCTTTGATGGAAGCTGTGGAGAACGCCTCGATGGAACTGCAGAGCGAGGCCTCGCTCCTGTTCCTGCCACCGTATCTTGCACAGCATGCGGGTGCCTGGCGGGCCGTGGGCTACCGGCCGCAAACGATCCAGGGCCTGGGCGTGCGCGCCTGGCAGGAAGCAGCGATCGAGTCCATGCCGCGCGGCGCGTCTCTGTGGTTCAAGCGCTTGAGGGAAGATCGGGTCTTAAGACCGCTGTAGACACTACCACGCAAACGTGAAACGTGATGCGTGAAACGTGAAGAGCGCCTTTCACGTTTCACGTTTTACATTTCACGTCCTTCAACGCTAGAACAATACCCGGGGTGCTACCACCAAATCCGAAACGAATCCCGCGTAACCGCCTGCAACTCCCCCCGCCAGACAGCCCACAGCTCGAGGTCGACGTTCGTCCCCCTCTTTTCGTCCTGGAAGCTCAACTCAACCTGACTGACGCCGCGCTCGTCTGTTTGCGGCATGACGATGGTCTGCTCACCGTCCGAGAAGTGTGCAATCAGGGTCACCGCCGCCCCACTGACGGGGTTGGCGTTTTGATCACGCACGACGACGAACACGCGTTGGGTGTCGGTCGCTCCGACCAGCGCCCGATCGACCGAGGCCTGCGGGTGCAGTTCGACCACCCGATACAGAAGCATGTTGCTGGGCAGATTAGGACGCAGGAGGACGCTGTCGTACCCCATGGCACCAAAATGCAGTCGACCGAGCGCGGCGATCTTCACCGGGGCGCCATCACGCGAGTCCGGGTACCAGTCCAGTCTGAAACCCTGGAAGTACTGGACGATCCGCTCGTTCTCCAACTTGAACTCCGAGATGGGAAACCCAAAAGTCGACGGCCCGCCGTGAGCGTCATAGAAATCGAGGAAGGCATGACAGACTTTATGGCCCGATTCGGGGTAGAAGCGACAACCCGCACCCGCACCAAGCGGGCTCTGTCCGTCAACGAGAACCGGATCCCAGCCTCCCATCCACTCACCCAGCGGGCTGAGCTTCGGCTCCAGGGTATTGGTGCCGGGGTCCGGGACCAGTTCGATGCGCGCGTTCTGGAAGTATTGGATCACCCAGCCGCTGCTGGGGTCGATGAAGGCATCGGTGATCGGATAGCCGAGGATGGCCAGACCACCGTGCAGGTCGTAGTAATCCACGAAGCGGGCATCCAGGCTGTGACCGGTCTCGGGGAAGTAGCGCCCAGGCGCCGGCCCCTGGGCCCAGGCCGTCGACGCCAGGCTCGCCAGGGCCAAGCCGGCGATCAGAATGCTGGCAAAACGGCGCATTTCCACCCTGTAAGTACGTTCAAGCGTTTCGGACAAGCCGAATCGCCCCAAGCTTAGATATTTATGTCAACGAACGCAACCCGGACCAGAGTACTACCTGGACTCATCCGTGGGGCCTCCGTCGAGTTCTCCCAGGCGGATACGCCGGTATGAATTATAGCGCTCAGGGCTGATCCGCCCGCCGTTCACGGCCTCCAGGACGGCGCAGCCAGGCTCGTGAATGTGCGTGCAGTCGCTAAAATCGCACTCCGCCACCAGCCCTCTCATCTCAGGGAAATAGGCGTCCAGTTCACTCGGCTCGATGTCCCACATCGCCAGCGCCTTGAGCCCCGGTGTGTCGGCCACGTAGCCCCCGCCCCGGACGGGTATGAGTTGAGAGTAGACCGTGGTGTGCGTGCCTTTGCCCGATGCCTCCTGAACCTCTCCGGTGGGGAGTCGCAGGGCCGGATTGAGGGCGTTCAGAATGCTCGATTTCCCCGCCCCTGACGGCCCCGCCAATACGGTCAGCCGGCCGATGAGCTGCTTGCGCAGTTTCCGGATTCCCTTTCCGGTCTTGGCGGAGGTGTAGTACACGGGATATCCGAGCGCCTGATACTCTCCGAACTCGGCCTTGGCCGACCTGGTCTCCACAAGATCCATCTTATTGACGCAGATCATCGCCGGTATATCTTCGCGTTCTGCCACGACCAGGAATCGGTCGAGCATTCGGAAGTTGGGATTCGGTTCGGCAGCGGCAAAGACGAACAGCGCCTGATCCGGGTTGGCCACGATGACTTGTTCGATCTGTCGTCCGGGCGCTCGCCGAGACAGGACACGCTTTCTCTCTTCCACTGAGTCGATCAGGCCGCTCCCATCCTCAAGAATGCGGACCTGGACTCTGTCACCGATGGCCGCCAGGTCGGTCTCCTGACGCTTTTCTTTGATGCGCCCGCGCAGCGTTGCAGTGACCGGACCGCGCGATGTCTCGACTTCGAAAAAGCCGGACTGGGCTCGTATGATCAGACCCGGGATGGCAGTCTGGTCGGCGGTCGAAGAACGAGAAAGATCCGAAGGGTCTCGCGTAGTTTCTCCCAAGCCGAATGCTCCGGAGTGATACTAGGGCGCAGGCGTCGCTTCCTCCGGGGGAGCTTGATCCTCCGGTCCGGGCGTGGGTGTGGGCGTAGCCGGCACACCGATCCCCGACTCCCACGGATATCGGCGGTACGGCTGTCCGTAGAAGTAATCCTCCACGACGCGCCGAAAGATCGGCGCTGCCCACTCGGAACCCTCACCCTGGTATTCGACAAGCACCGCAATCGCCAGATCAGGTTTGTCGGCACGGTTTTCATCCGTGTAGCCGACGAACCACGCATGTGGATTCTCCTGACCGCTCTCCGCCGTTCCCGTCTTCCCGTGCACACGGATCGGAAACGTCGTTGGGTATCGCAATGTTCGACTGGCCGTGCCATTCGGGGCACTTGTCACCAGGAACATCGCGTCCTGCAGCGACTTCAGATTCTCCGGTTTCAGCGGAAGGGTTCCGTCAACGATAGGGCTGAAGGTGTGGCTGACCTCGCCCTCTGCCGATTGAATGCGATCGACCATTTGCGGCCGGTACAGGGTGCCCCCGTTTCCGATAGCCGCCACGAAGCGAGCCACCTGGAGCGGCGTCACCTGGAGGAAACTCTGACCGATCGCCAGTTGAACGGCATCCCTGCCGGCCCAATCCTCACCTGTACGGGAGAGCTTGGTCTCCGGATCCGGCACCAAACCGGCGTTGTCTCCGATTTCGATCCCGGTGTTCTGGCCGAGGCCGAACTTCTTCGCCATATCCGGAAGGGCGGTCGTGAACCCTTGATTGAACAGATCAAGCCCGATGTGCCAGAAGAACGGGTTGCACGATCGCTCGAGCCCCTCCATCAGGTTGAGCTCGCCGTGGGCGGGGAGCTCATGATCGACGGTCCAGTCCTGCAAGGTCAGCCCTGGCAATTCCGTGAAGAAACCGTTGCAGACGTACGTCGAATCAGGGGTATAGACACCCGACTCGAGCGCCGCCGACATCGTGATGAGCTTGAAGACCGACCCCAAAGGATACGTCCCGCTTGTCGCCCGGTTGAGCAACGGCTGGTTCGGGTCGTTGAGCACGTCGTTCAGGCCGTACTGCCAGTTGGGATTGGCCGTGTCGAACAGGTTCGGATCGAAACCCGGCGACGACACAATGGCCCGAACCGCGCCAGTGTCCCTTTCGAGCACGACGATAGCGCCGTTGAAACCGGCGATAGCCTGCTGGGCCTGGCGCTGCAGATCTCGATCGAGGGTTGTGTAGACCGCCTGCGGTGGAGTGGGATCGCGCTCGCCCAGTTTCTCGATGATGTTCCCCTCGGGATCGACTACATACAACGTCCCGCCCGGTGTCCCGCGCAGGTCGGCCTCGAAGGCGCGCTCAAGCCCCGTCTGTCCTACGAAATCATCGACCTGGTAGCCGCGGGCGAGATAGGTATCGAGATCCTGCTGCTGGATTTGCCCGACGTAACCGACACTTTGCGGCGCCAATCCGCCTGATCCATAGAAACGCGTGTCATAGATCCGCCACTGCACTCCGCCGACGGCAGACAACGTCCCCTCGAAACGTTGGAAGTCGTCCAGGGAGACTTCGCCTAGCGGGATGAAAAAGTCAGTGTCGCGGAACGGCTCGTAGTCCGCCTGGATTTCTTCCGGCCTGCGGTCGAGCAGCCGGCTCAAAACCGACAGCATGGCCGTCTCGGCATCCTCATCGCCGATTTGATTGGGAACGATCCACATGGCTACGGCTTGAGACTGCGTGACCAGACCAAGGCCGTTGCGATCGTAGATGTTGGCGCGAGTCAGAGTGGCCAACTGCATGTAGAGTTCGTTCTGCCCGGTCAGCTCAGGAAGAATCGTGGCGCTCGACCAGGCGATTTTCCATTGATCATCGACCCGCTTCAGATCAGCCACGGTCTCACGCGTGATCTCGCCGACAACGGCGCTGTCAAGTGTCACCTGATATCGGACCTGAGCAGCTTGCGGACTCATCAAGGAGGATACGATCTGGTAGCTCACACCATCAATGGCCGCCGAGCGAACGACTTCCTGGTAGGCCTGTTTGAAGTCGTCCGGCGTCATGGCGTCTTGAGACAGCGGTGTAAGCATGTCGTACATCGTGTCATAGTCCCCGCCAACCCACGCGTCCAGGTATTGTCGCATGGCGATCTCGGGATCCGGCGCGGCGACCGTGTTGACGACGGGCGTGGGTAGTGGTTGGGTCGGGGATGGAGTACCCGATTGCGACCCCGGCAGCAAGGCACACCCCGCCAGGATGAAGGCCAACAGAAGCAAACTACCTCGTCTCACGCCGACTCCTGCAAGATCGTGGAGAAAACAGTGCATGCGAAACCTGTGTGCTGCCGACACACCTGAGGGATGTCGACCGTCGGCCCATGCCCCAGGCGTCGGAGCAGGCGCGTCAGGTGACAGAGCGGCAGGCCCATGACGTTGGCATAGCATTCCTTCATAGCATGCACTTCGACGGGATTGAAATCCTGATCCTGGATTCCATAGCCGCCGGCCTTGTCCAGCGGCGCGTCAGTCTCGACATAGGCGCGCAGCTCCACCTCTTCGTAGCGACGCATCATGACGTGAGTTTCGCAAATGTCGCTGAGGGAGTGTCCTGTGCTTCGTTCGAGGACGACGACGGCCGTGATCACCCGATGCTCCCGCCCCCGAAGGCTGGTGAGCATTTGCGCCGCCTGCGCCCGATCCGAAGGCTTGCCCAGGATCCGCCCGTCGAGCACCACCTCCGTGTCGGCAGCGATCACCAGCGGTCCGCTCGTCACAGCCGCGGCACGAACCGCTTTCGCCTGTGCCAGTCTACGAACGAGTGCTTCCGGAGATTCGCCCGGCAGCGGAGCTTCGTCGACGTCCGCCGCCGAGGCCTCGAAGGCGATTCCGGTCAGCGCCATAAGCTCCGCACGCCGAGGTGATGCCGAGGCCAGACTCATGGAGGCATCTTCGGGAGGGAGCCGGGTGTCTTTCTGGGGAGCAGGGATCTCGTCAGTGACCGTGCGGGCCGTGCACATGACCGTGGGCTAACTCATCTTCCGCCGCGGGGCGCAGATCGACGACGGTGACGGTGAATGCCAACACCCTGCCGGCCAGAGGATGGTTGAAGTCCAGCATGATCTGGTCACCGTCGATGCCGATGATGCGCGCCAGGCTCACATTGCCACCTTCGTCCTCGATCTCGATCTCCTCATCGATGGCAAGTTCGCCGTCTTCCAAGACATGGGCTCGATCGACTGTCATTCGGGCATCCGGATCGTACTCCCCGTAGGCGTCCTCGGGTTGTAGGACGACTTCTTTCTCGTCGCCGGTCTTCATCCCGTACAGCGCCTTCTCGAGGCCGGGGATGATGTGACCGCGTCCCTGAATGAACTGGATCGGCTCGTCGCCGGAAGAGGTGTCCAAAACATCACCCTCCACTCGCAGGGTGTAATCCAGGCTTATGACAAGGTCATCCTGCACCGACGCTTCGCTCATCAGCCCATCTCCTTCCGGCGCCTGTCTCTCATGCCGCGAACCCAGACAGGCGACGCATTGTAACATAGTCGTCCTGCAGCACGTTTCTGCAGTCGTCCCCCACGGAGCGTCTGTCTGTTCGAAGGCCCGATGATACAATCGGTCGGTCATTTGGCATGACACCACGCGGCCCAGACAAGCCGGGGGATTCTTGTCGGGGGACGACCCAGGAACTCACGCACGAACGGCTTCCCCACGTCACCTTTGGAAGGCGACATGCCCCTCGCTGAACACAGTCCTTGCCTGCACTCCGGCCCAGTGCGACAGTCGATCACCTGATGCGATCTCGCAAAGCGGCTCTGCCCTACCTGGCGATGGGTGTCGGGGTCCTGGGGCTGGGGTTCTCGGCAATCTTCGTCCGCTGGGCAGCCGCCCCGGGGCCTGTAACCGGACTGTATCGCATGGCCATTGCGACGGCGCTGATCACCCCGATCATGGCGCGCCCCATGGCCCGGCAGGGTCTATCCGCCTCGCCAGGCGTTCGGTGGGCTGTGTTCGGCGGTGTGTTCTTGTCGCTCGACCTGGCCTTGTGGAACACCGCCATCAATCTGACAACCGCAGCCACGGCGACCCTCTTTTCTAACACAGCACCGATCTGGGTCGCCCTGGCCGGGCTGTGGATCTTCAGGGAACGGCTGACCGGCAGATTCTGGTTGGGTCTGGCGATCACCCTCGTCGGTGCGGCGGCTGTGCTCGGTGTGGACTACGCCGAGGGGCTCAACCTGAGTTGGGGTGACGCGCTCGCGTGGGGAGCGGGCGTTTTCTACGCCGGTTACTACATTTGCACCCAGCGGGGGCGGGCGTCACTGGGTCCGATCGAATACGTTTGGGTCGCCGGAGCAGCCTCGACGATCACCCTTTTGGGGATCAGCCTGGCCATGGGTTTCTCTCTGACGGACTACCCTTCCCAGACGTGGCTGGCATTTCTGGGAATGGCGCTGGTCTCGCAGGTGGTAGGTTACGTGGCGATTTCCTACGCCCTCGGGCACCTGCCGGCGTCGTTTGTCTCTCCGACGATGGTTGGACAGCCGGTTCTCACGGCGATCCTGGCTATTCCATTGCTGGGGGAGAACCTGGCCCCCGGGCAATGGCTAGGCGGTGCCGCTGTGCTGGTCGGGATCGTATTGATCCACCGCTCGCGCGTGGCTCGCATGACATAGATGACCGCCACCAGACCGGCACGGCGTCCGGCCACTCTACGGACTCTCCCTCAACGGAAAGCTAGGAGGTAGCGGGGCAGGGCCCAGCAAAGCTGGGCCCTGCCCCGCTACCTCCTTATCCCCCTCCCCCGGCTGCGAGCCCGAATGGACCTGACCGCGACAAGCCGGGGGAGGGGGAATGGGGGTGGGGGCAAGAGCTTCTGCTTGCGAGACGGGTATGGAACTGGACATTGGAGGACACGCCAACATGCGGATCGATCAGACCACCATGGAATAGAAGGGCGAATCCCGCAATGGTAGAATCGCCTCGATGGACCTCTTCGACTTCGATTTGAGTCAACGCCTTCGCCAAGAAGCACCACTGGCCGCACGGATGCGCCCGCGCACGTTGGATCAGTTCTACGGCCAGGAGGATATCGTCGGCCCGGGTCGACTGCTGCGACGGGCGATCGAGTCCGATCGCCTGTTCTCATCCATCATCCTTTGGGGCCCGCCGGGAACTGGCAAGACAACCCTGGCAATGATCATCGCCAACTCGACACAGTCTCACTTCGAGACAATCTCCGCCGTGCTCGCCGGAAAACCCGAACTGCGTAGAGTCATCGATGAGGCGATCGAACGACGTCGTCTCTATCACAAACGTACGATCTTATTCGTCGACGAGGTCCATCGCTGGAATCGAGCTCAGCAAGACGCGTTGCTGCCACATGTCGAAAACGGGACGATCACGCTCATCGGGGCCACGACTCAGAACCCATACTTCGAAGTCATCGGCGCATTGGTTTCTCGCTCGCGGGTGTTCCAGCTTCGGCCGCTTGGGGATGACGACATTCGCCAGATCATCCTGAACGCGATCGCCGACCCAGAGCACGGCTACGCCGACCGCAAAGTGCGGCTTGACGACAATGCCCTGGCCCACTTGATCCAGGTCGCCGGAGGGGACGCGCGCAACGCGCTGAATGCATTGGAGCTGGCGGTCGAGACGACGCCGACCGAAGACGGGGACGTGATCCACGTCAGCCTCGACGTCGCACAGGAGTCCATCCAGCGTCGGGCCGTGCTCTACGACAAGGACGGCGACGCGCATTACGACACCATCTCGGCGTTTATCAAATCGGTGCGAGGCTCGGATCCCGACGCGGCGCTGTACTGGCTGGCCAAGATGCTCTACGCCGGCGAATCGCCTCGCTTCATCCTGCGCCGCCTGCTCATCCTGGCGTCGGAAGACATCGGTCTGGCAGACCCGCTCGGCCTGGTGGTCGCGGCCTCGGCGATGCAGTCCTTCGAGTTCGTCGGCATGCCCGAGGGGGTCTATCCGCTTGTCGAAGCGACGCTGTATCTGTCAACGGCCCCCAAATCCAACTCGGCGACAGCCTACTTTAAGGCCTATCAGAAGGTTGAGGAGGAGGGGATCATCGAGGTCCCCGATCACTTGAAAGATGCCAACCGTGATGCGGCCGCTCTCGGCCACGGCAAGGGATACGTCTATCCGCACGAACTCCCTGGGCATCATGCCGGCCAACAGTACTTGCCGCAATCGTTGCTGGGAACTTATTTCTACAATCCTTCTGAAGAGGGCTACGAAGCCGAAGCCAAGGCCCGCCTCGAGGCCTGGAGGGCTGCCCAGGAACGGGCCCTGGGGATCGACCAGACTCAGGTGTTGCCTGAGATGGGCGAAGAAGATGTTACGGCGATCAAGCGTCGCCACAGTCGGGATCGAGGCTAGCCGCTTGCAGCCTCGCGGCCGCTCTCGAAGGCTGTCAGGCCGGCGCGTGTCAGGAGTCGCATGACCACTGTCTTTCTTATCCGACACGGAGAGAACGACTTCGTCAAGAAGGGCCGGTTGGCGGGCTGGTTGCCTGATGTGCATCTCAACGCGCGCGGTCGGGCACAGGCCGAGTCACTGGCCAAGATTCTCCAGCCGGTGAAATTCAAGGCGATCTATGCCAGCCCTCTCGAGCGGGCTGTCGAAACTGCCGAGCCCCTGGCTCGGGCGAAAGGACTGCCGATCCTCGAGCGCGCCGGCCTCAGCGACGTCGACGTGGGCCGTTGGCAAGGTCAGTCGTTGAGATTGCTGCACCGACGCAAATTGTGGCGAACTGTTCAGCATACTCCGAGCATGGCCAGATTCCCGAAGGGCGAGTCATTCACTGAAGCGCAGGCGCGCGCCGTAGCAGAACTCGAAGACATCTTGCAGAGAAACAAGAGTCGTCGCGCGGTAGTGGCCTGTTTCTCACACGCCGACATCATCAAGTTGATCATCGCTCACTATCTTGGCCTCTCTCTCGACCTCTTCCAGCGTCTCACCATCCATCCCGCCTCGATAAGCTTGTTGCACATGGGAGACGGCTTCGCCCGGATTCTGAGTATCAACGACTCACGCGCCACCGAAGACGCAAGACAGGAGTGATATACTTCTTGCCGCGCCTTCACGGATGCGAGATCTCCCCACGGGAGGCGACCTGGATTCAATGGAGTATGACCTCAACCCCGTAACGCGAATCACAACCGGAGCAGTAGGAACTCCGGGAAAGCGCGTTTTCTACTTGCAGGCCCGCCACGACGAAGGACTCCTGACACTGCTTGTTGAGAAGCAGCAGATCCAGGCCCTTGCGGTCGGCCTGGAGCAGTTCCTGAAGGATTTGAGTGAGAAATACCCGGACCTGCCCCAGGCGGTCTCGGAATTCTCTGAAACCGAGATGGAGCTCGAGAAGCCGATCGACCCGGCTTTCAGGGTCGGGCAGTTGGGCCTGGCCTATGATGAGCCCTCGGATCGGCTGGTGCTGGTGGCGCGCGAGTTGCAGCCCGAAGGGCAGGAGGCCGGCGAGGCGTCGGTCGCCCGTTTCTGGTGCACTCGCCAGCAGATCCGCAGCATGTGCCAGTGGGGCCTGGAGCTCGCCAGCAGGGGTCGGCCCATCTGCGGTAATTGCGGCGAGCCGATGGATCCCGAGGGTCACTTCTGCCCCAAGAGCAACGGCCACAAGCACTGAGACCTGGCCCGGCCGCGCCTTTGCCAGGCGGCCATACGGGCCATCGGCGATTCCCTTCCACGATGACATCCAATCTCACCGACGATGAGACTCTCAGGATATTGGCCTCAGGGGAGATAGCTCTCTCCGGAAGGTTCATGTGGGGGTCGAATTACACCTTCCTCGTCCACGTGACCCACGAAGGCAATCAGGTTCCGGCTGTGTACAAGCCTTCCCAGGGCGAACGGCCGCTGTGGGATTTTGACCAGGGCACGCTTTCGGCCCGCGAGGTAGCTGCCTACGTCACGAGCCATGCGTTGGGGTGGGACCTCGTGCCTCCAACCGTCATGCGCAAAGACGGCCCGGCTGGTCCGGGCTCGCTTCAGTTCTACGTCGATGCTGATCCCGAACGTCACTATTTCACTTTCGATGAGGAGCAGAAGCAGCGTCTTCGCCCGGTGGCTGTGTTCGATTGCCTCGTCAACAACGCCGACCGTAAGGGTGGACATGTGCTGCTCGACCCGCGCGGGCATCTCTGGCTCATCGATCATGGATTGTGCTTCCACGAGGAAGACAAATTGCGAACTGTGATCTGGGATTTCGCCGGCGAGGCGATCCCCAAAGCGCTCCTACAGGATGTGGGTCGGCTGCAATCACTTCTGCGCCGCGACGAGGAGCTTTGTGCCATGTACAGGTCTCTTCTCTCCCCGGACGAGATGGATGCTCTGTCCTCCCGAGTTGATCGCTTGCTGGCCTCGCGCCGCTTCCCCACGCCGGACTCGCAGCGCCCATACCCGTGGCCGCTTGTGTGACGGCCGCCCGCACGGGCATCTGACCGACGGCGTCCAGTCCCTGAGGGATCATTCAGCCGACCTTCGGCGTTCCCTGGCCACGATGGGGGTCCGCGATCCGCCTGTTCTCCGTGGCGAAGCAAGGTCTGCTTGCAGGGACATCACAAGAGCCACTCGTATATGCCTTCCACGCGGGCCTGCTTCCCACGCAATTTTGGCACTTGTGGTAAAGTGCTAGCCGCAATCCACCTGACAGGAGCATATGAATGGGGAGCTCGGCCAGCGCCTCACACAATGGTGAAGGGCCCCTCGACCGTCTGCTCGGCTTGAGCATCAAGGTCGACACGGAGACACTCATCTTCACCGTGTTGATCATCCTGGCGGTCTTCACCCGCTTCTATAACCTGGGCGCGCGGACGATGAGTCATGACGAAACGACCCACGTCTATTTCTCCTGGCAGTTTGAACAAGGCAAGGGCTATCAGCACGATCCGCTCTCACACGGCCCGCTCCAATTCCACCTGATTGCACTGTCATTTTTCCTGTTTGGCGCAAATGACGCTTCTGCTCGCGTCCCGGCGGCCGTGTTCGGCGTGCTGGCGGTGGCGATGGTGTGGCTCTTCCGACGATGGCTGGGCCGGACGGCGACCTGGGTGGCCGCCACGTTGATGCTCATCTCGCCCTTCATGCTGTACTACTCGCGCTACGCCCGCAACGAAGCCTTCGTCGTCGTCGAAGCCATGCTTATGGTGTGGGCCGCATTCCGCTATCTTGAGACGCGGCGGGCCAAGTGGTTATACATCCTGGCGGCCTCCCTGGGATTGCAGTACGCCACGAAGGAAACCGCCTTCATCTACGTCGCTCAGATCCTGATCTTCTTCGCCGGGATCTTCGCGTACAAAGCGCTGAGGAAACCCTGGAACCAGGCCATGCACCGGATCTGGTTCATCGCCGGAGTCATCGCCGCAGCCGTCGGCGGTAGCGTGGCAACCTTGAGCTTCCTCAGCCAGCGGACGACCGCCGGGGAAGCGCCCGACGTCGGACCGTCGCCATTGATCGGTCTGGGGGTCGTGCTGGCCGCCGCCGGGCTCCTTCTGATCTTCACTGCCTTGTTTATGAATTTCGGCCGGAAGCTGCGGACCGAGTTCCCTTCTCTGGACGTTCTGGTCATCACGCTCACCGTGACACTACCGCAATTGGGCGCACTGCCAGCCCAGGCCCTGGGATGGAACCCACTGACCTACGACGACCCCGCGATCTTGTCACGCACCGTCTCGGTGGTCGTCGGGCTGTCTGTGATCGCCGTCGCTCTCGGCGTGGCGTGGGATTGGCGACGGTGGACAGTAGCCGCGGGAGTGTTCCTGGCGATCTTCATCCCCTTGTACACCAGTATGTTTACATACCCGTTCGGTTTCTTCACCGGGCTGGTCGCCTCGTTGGGCTATTGGCTTGTCCAGCAGGGCGTGCAACGCGGAAGCCAACCGCTGTACTACTACGTCCTTATCCAGATCCCGTTTTACGAGTTCCTTCCGGCGATCGGATCACTAATGGCCGGCTGGGTAGGTCTCAAGGCTCTCGCAATTCCTCCATCCGAGGCAAAGGTGTCCCCACCCCGCGATGAGGTTGAGCAGGATGAAGGGATCTCACCCACGTTGGTGATCGTCTATCTGGGATACTGGGCTTTGCTGTCCATCGCGGCCTACTCCTACGCCGGCGAGCGCATGCCCTGGCTCACCGTCCACATCGCCCTGCCCCTCATCCTGCTGGCAGGCTGGGCCTTCGGGCGAACGCTCGACTCGATCCACTGGAGCCAATTCCGCTCGGAACGCGGAGCTTTGTTGGCGCTGTTTGGCTTTCTAGCCCTGGTGGGACTCGCACGCGCCATCGGCTACCTCCTGGGAACGCCTCCCGCGTTCCAGGGATCGGAACTTGATCAACTCGAAGCGACCACCGGATTCCTCACATCAGCGGCTGTCGGCATCGGTGCCTGTGTCGCCGTGTATCTGCTGGGAAGACAGTGGAAGATCGGTCAGCTCACCAGCCTTGTCGGGATCGTCGTTCTGGGCGTGCTCTTCCTTGTCACCGTCCGGACTAGCTTTCGGGCATCCTACGTCAACTACGACAACGCCAAAGAGTTCCTCGTTTACGCGCACGGTGCCCCCGGACCGAAGCTGGCGCTGCAGGAAATCGAAGAGCTCTCGCGGCGCATCACCGGCGATCTGGGCGTCGACATCGGCTACGACAACGAGACACTGTACCCGTACTGGTGGTATCTGCGCGATTACCCCAACGCCCATTACTTCGCTGAGACTCCCGGACACGATCTGCAGAATTATCCGCTGGTCGTCGCCGGCGCGGGCAACTGGGCCAAGGTCGAGCCCATCCTGCGCGATCGCTATTACATGCTTGAATACACACGACTATGGTGGCCGATGCAGGATTACTTCGGCCTGACGTGGGACCGTATCTGGGGCGCTATCTCATCCCCCGGCTACCGCGCCGCACTATGGGACATGTGGTTCAATCGTGATTACACCGCCTTTGGTGACATGGTCGGCCACGGCTTCGCTCTACGTGATTGGGACCCATCGGAGAAGATGCGGTTGTACATCCGCAAGGATGTCGCGGCGACGATCTGGCAATACGGCATTGCCCCGACCGCACTTGAACCGGTCACTTTCGAAGATCCATACGCATCGCAAATGATCACCCTCGAAGCCGACCAGATCGTCGGGCAGGCGGGTACGGAGCCCGGGCAGTTTTCTCATCCGCGTGGCCTGGCGGTCGCACCCGATGGCAGCTTGTTCGTCGCCGATACGAGCAATCACCGTATCCAGCATTTGAGCAGCTCGGGTGAGGTGATCTCCGTCTGGGGGAGCTTCGCCGACCTCTCGACCGGGGAGGCTCCCGGTGGGACCTTCAACGAACCCTGGGATGTCGCCGTGGCACCGGACGGCACGGTGTACGTCGCCGACACATGGAACCACCGCATCCAACACTTCAGCCCCGACGGCGAATTCCTGGGTATGTTCGGGCATTTCGGCCAGGCCGACAGCCCGGATGCTTTCTGGGGACCAAGGGCGGTCGCCATAGACGCCTCCGGCCGGATCTTCGTGTCGGATACCGGCAACAAGCGTATCGTCGTGTTCGATTCCCAAGGCAATCCGCTGGGAGAAATCGGCTCGGGCGGGGTCGGCCAGGGCGAACTGGATGAGCCGGTCGGCCTGGCGATCGACACGGACGGGCGTCTGTACGTCGATGACACATGGAATCAGCGCATTCAGGTGTTCGATGAAACCTCGCCCGCTCACTTCGGCGCGATCCTCGAGTGGCAGATTGACGGCTGGTTCGGCCAGTCCCTGGAGAACAAGCCTTATATCAGCGCCGGTCCACTAGGGCAGATCTGCACGACCGACCCCGAGTCCTATCGCGTCTTATGCTTCAGTGGAGAGGGCGATTTCCTTTACGGGTGGGGAGAATTCGGTCAGGAAGACACCCAGTTCAGCCTCCCGGTCGGAATCGCCATGGACAACGCCTGCGGCACCTGGGTCACGGACAGTGCCACCGGCCGTCTGATGAAGTTCACTCTCCCGGGCTGCCAGTAGCCTCGATACGGCCCAAGCGAACAGCGATGCACAGCCTCTATTAGACTCGCGCAGAGTGATCGGGCGCGGAGTCTCGGAGCTTCGATGCAATCAGTCAACCTTGCCCTCATGGGATTCGGGAACGTCGGGCGTGCGCTCGGCAGTTTGCTCCTCGAGAAGCGAGACGAGCTTCGCCAGCGCTACGATCTCGAGTGGC
This sequence comes from uncultured Anaerolineaceae bacterium, assembly GCA_964528155.1. Lineage (GTDB taxonomy): Bacteria > Chloroflexota > Anaerolineae > Anaerolineales > E44-bin32. Next base: position 28,538 of record CAZGRL010000009.1, on the reverse strand, counting down.
TGGTGCGCGGGATCGCCACGGGCTCGCACGGATCAGCCATCGACCCGGCCGGGCTGGATCTGCAAGAGGCACTCGACCTCGCCGAAAAAGGTGAAAGACTCGATCGACTGTCACCGGCGCCGGTGAAAGGGACTGGCGTCGACTTCGTCCGGGCGTGCGAGGCCGACGTCCTGTTCGAGAACACCCCGGTTGACTACAAGGCCGGGCAACCGGCCGTCGCGCACATTCAGGCCGCGCTTGAGGCGGGAATGCACGTGGTCACCGCCAACAAAGGACCGGTTGTCCACGCGTATCGACCGCTGACACGGGTGGCGAGGCAACACGGACGCCGATTCCTTTTCGAATCAACCGTGATGGACGGCGCTCCTGTCTTCTCAATGTGGCGCGAGACTCTCCCGGGCTGCAGATTGAAGTCATTCCGAGGCATCCTCAATTCCACGACCAATATGATCTTGACCCTGATGGAAGGGGAGATGGGCTTCGACGATGCCGTCAGACATTGTCAATCGATCGGTATCGCCGAGACCGATCCGCGCGGAGACATTCTCGGATGGGACGCAGCGGTGAAAGTCGCCGCGTTGGTTACCGTGCTCATGGACCATCCGATCAAACCTGACGAAATCGATCGCAAGGGAATCGAGGATTTGACATCGGAGAGAATCAACAAAGCTGGGCGCGCCGGAAAGCGCTGGCGGTTGATTTGTGGCGGTTCTCGCGAAGGTGAACGCGTGGCAGCATACGTGAAACCGGGGCAGATCGGTCCACTGGACCCGCTCTACAATGTAACCGGCACATCCTCATCGATCACGTTTTACAGCGACACACTCGGCCCATTGACGATCACCGAAGAGAACCCCGGCCCGCGTACGACTGCCTATGGACTTCTGGCGGATTTTCTCAACGCAGTCGACGTTGAATGACACGTGTCGCACGACGTACTCACCTACATTGTCGACGTTCAGCATCGCGCAGCACCCACCGACCGGCTTCGCGGCAGCTTAGGGCAGAAACGAAAGATCATGAGAACTGTGAATCAAGACATCGCGCCTGATCCTGGCGGATGCTGATGACCATCCGGGCCGTGATCTCCGATCTCGGGGGAGTGATCGTGCGGACACATGATCACCAACCACGGGCGCGCTGGGAGAGGCAGCTGGGCATGGCGCCGCACGCCCTCGAACGGCTTGTCTTCTGGGGCGAGGCCGGCGAGAAAGCCGCGCTGGGGCAAATCCAACCCGAAGAAGTCTGGACGTGGGTCATTGATCGTCTCGGTTTGACGCCTGGCGATCGCGCGGTGCTGGAGTCCGATTTCTGGGCAGGCGATGGCGTCGACGACAGGCTGATTGACTACTTCCGGGGATTGCGGCCGGGGCTGAAGATCGCGTTGTTGTCCAACGCCTGGACGAGTCTGCGAACAGCCCTCGAGTCGGAGTGGCAAATCGCCGATGTTTTCGACGCTATTGTCGTCTCGGCCGAAGTCGGTCTGGCCAAGCCCGATCCGCGCATCTACCATCTCGCGCTTGCCGAGCTCGGGATCTCACCCGGAGAAGCCGTTTTCCTCGACGACATGCAGGAGAACATCGATGCAGCACGATTTGTCGGCATGCACGCGGTCCGGTTCGAAAGCACAGAACAGGCGATCAACGACATCAATGGAATTGTCGATCCGGCGACAAAGACCGGCTGAATTTCCGCACGCCGCAATGAATGTGTGAGCTATCTCAATCCTGGTCCGCCCAGATCTTCGGGCCGCGGGGATGCGCCGTTTGCCCGGTTTCCCGCCGAGGATCCCCTGACTGAATCACCGGAAGGTAGTTGCATCCACGTCTTGAAAGTGGCACAATAGGTCCCGGTTCTACCTCGGCCGGCTGGGCGAGCTTCGCGTCGCCCAGCGGTCTTTGTCCTTGGATTACACCTCGAGCCAAAAATCGCGAGGGGGATCCGCCGCCCGCATGAGCAACATCAGCCTGCCACCATTCCTCTCCAGACGCCTCGGCGTATTCCTGCTGGCGATGGCGCTTGCCGAGACCGCCAGGACGATGACGGCGATTCAGATCCCTGTATACCTGCTCTCGCTCGGAGCAGATGTCGGACAGATCGGTCTGTTTTTCACTCTGTCGGGTCTCCTGGTACTGATTCTCGGGATCATGGGAGGCTGGCTGTCAGATGCCCTGGGGCGTCTGCGCGCCCTCGCCCTTGGCAGCGCAGCCGGCGTTCTGTCGTATGCGGCCTACGCTCTGGCCAGGACGTGGCCGGCAGCTCTGATCGGCGCGGGGTTTCTTGCAGTCTCCGTCTCATTGAACTGGCCCTCGTACAGCGCGTTCGTTGCTGACTATACGAGCGAGGATTACCGCGGCCGTGTTTTCGGACTCTCTGAGACGGCGGTGAACGTCGCCTGGATCGTCGGGGCGCCCATCGGGGGGTTCCTGGCGCAACAACTTGGTTTCCCATTCATGTTCGTCGGCGCGGCGTTGCTCTTCGCCTTGGCCGCGGACGTATTCCTGGTGCTCGATCACCTGAGTCGCACCTCGACCCGGCGCGCAGAACATCCCGCACCTACACTGGCCTCCATGCGCAGCTCTCTACTGAAGATGACAGCCCTGGTCTTCTCCGGCGGGCTGATGACCTGGCTCCTGATCACCGATGGGGTGCGCGACATCGCCCTCAAACTGTCTTTCGACCTGATGCCGGTCTACTTGAGCGATGTCGGCGGTCTCACCATGCAGCAGATCGGGCTGTTGGACGGGTTGTTCGGTGTCGTGCTTGTCGCCTTCGCCTACCCCGCCGGATGGTTCGCCGACAAGACCAGCGACAGGGTCGGCGTGGTCGCCGGAATGGTGATGGTGCTTTGCTCGCGCCTGACCTTCGCCTTCGTTTCAGGTTTCTGGGGGTTCAGCCTTTCCTGGACGATGCTGGCCATCTCGGTGGCGCTGATGGATCCGCCGATCCAGTCGTTGATTTCCAAGGGGGTACCTCAGCACCTGCGCGGCATTGCCTATGCGCTCATCACGACGAGCACCGGCATCGTCGCCCTGCCTTCTCCCTGGATCGGCGGACAATTGTGGAAGATATTCGGACCGAAGGCGCCTTTCCTGTTCACGGTCGCCCTGGGCAGTCTGGCGATCATCCCTGCCTGGTTCAGACTTGTGCTGCCGAAGAGGGTCTCTCCCGAAGTAGAAGCGGAACTCGAAATCGCGCCGGCTGACTGAACGGACGCGCCGGCGCGAGATGGATCGAGCCCCCGGGAACGAGTCGACTCTTCGAACGTAGCCAGACTTCAAAGGTATCAGAATCAAATGTGACCGGGGCTCGGACCGGTCACATTGAATCTCCTATGAATGAGGAGAGAGCCTCCTGTCATCCGCAGGACGGCCGGCACTGCCGCTCTTGCCGGAAGGGCTCCGCGTCGCCACACCGTACGGAAGGGCGTCACTCCAGCCGGTCGGCGCATTCTTTTCCCGAGCAACTCCCGGGCGGGAGTTCGGGCAGGTTGGCCGGAGGTAGCCACGGCCTACGCGGGCCATGCAGTCCTTTGGTGGCCTGAGGCTCTATTGCATCCACTTTATCCATCTCCAAGTCTCAAGTCAAGCGCGGCACGCTTAAAAAAGGTACTAACTTGCGCGTCATTTATCCACAGGTTATCCCCCGCGCATTTTGACTATAATTGGATAACCGCACCAAGTTGGGTGAGTTTCATGGGACCGCGATGCAGCCACGTCCGCCATGGTCGTCGACTGCGCGAGTCATCGGCTCAGTCGACGCATGGACTTTCCGCCGCGTCTCGTGTCGCTCCGAGCCCTGAGGTGGATTCACCCCAAGAACTGGGGGAGCTTTCCCCCTTCGCTCTTGAAACCCGCGCGCCAACCCACCCCTGGCGCCGGGGAACGTCGAATATCAACAGAAGCTGAGGGGCCTGTGCCTCCCGCCGAACGGCACTTCCCGGAGGTCCCAGCATGACGCGAATCCGACTGATCTTCAACGCCCACGCCGATCGAGGGCGCGCATGGGACATCGCTTCGTCGTTGCAGTCCGTCATCACCCAGCACGGCGGCGTAGATTGGGCTCCTACCGAGTATCCGGACCACGCCACCGAGCTCGCCGAAGATGCGGCGCGGCACAGGTTCGATATCGTCGCCGCCCTCGGAGGCGACGGGACGGTTCATGAAGTCATCAACGGTCTCATGCGCGTGCCAGCCTCACGCAGGCCCAGACTGGCGGCCGTCCCGATTGGATCGGGGAATGACTTCTGCTCCAACGTCGGCATCCTGACCGAACCTGAAATCGCCATGCAACGCGTCTTCACCGGAGAGTCGAAACCGATCGACATTGGAAAACTGACCGACTCGGATGGCCGAGTGGAGTACTGGGACAACACCCTGGGGATCGGCTTCGACGCAACGGTCACCTATTACTCATACCAGATCACACGCCTGCAGGGCTTCAGCATGTATTTGTGGGCCGTCATTCAGACGATCATGCGCAACCACAACGCGCCACGAATGCACATTGTCACGGACGAGGAGACGATCGACGAGGACGTCCTCATGCTCTCGTTGTGCAATGGACCGCGTGAGGGAGGCGGGTTTCTTGTCGCCCCCGACGCAAAGATGAACGACGGTTTGCTGCACTATGCCATGATCAAGCGGGTCTCGCGCCCGATGATGTTTCGTTTGATCCCCGAAGTGATGAAAGGCACCCACGGGCGCTTCAAACCGGTTCGACTGGGCCACTTTCGACGGATGCAGCTCACATCCGAAGCGCCCCTCCCGATCCACACCGATGGCGAAATGTTCGCCGGGCTCACTTCCCAGGTCCGAGAGGTCGAGGTTGAAATCCTGCCGGGCGCCCTCCAGGTGATCGTCTAGGGGCTACGGCAAGGACCGTTGCTGCCGATCTTCGTCCGCTCGCTCATGACGGATTCCATCCCGTAGGCTCAATGCAGACTCTGGCTATCACTCTTCGTGATCAGGATTTCGGTCAGTTGCGCATCATCGCCGAGCTGTGGGGCCTTGACCTGTCTGGCGGATCGGCAGCAGAGGCTGCCGACGGTTTGGCCCGAGCGATGCTTGACGACGCACTTCTGGCTGAGGTCGTCGACAGCCTGCCGGCTTCCGCCCGGGATGCGCTGGGGATGCTCTTGCGCAATCAAGGTCGCCTGCCTCTGGCGGATCTGACGCGCAAGTTCGGACCGCTGCGTCAGATGGGGCCTGGTCGACGCGATCGCGAGCAGCCCTGGCGTAACGAGACATCATCGATCGAAGCGCTGTGGTATCGAGGTCTCATAGGGCGCTCCTTCTTCGATACACCAACCGGACCGCAAGAATTCGGATACATCCCTCGAGATCTTGCCGCTTTGATGCCGGCACCTCGCAACGTGTCCGAAGCACTCTCCGTGCATCCCGTGGCGCGACCGGCCGAGGTGCACCCCGCCACAGACTTCGCAGTCGACGACCTGGTCACGTTGTTGGCCGCACTTCGACGGCAGCCGGCAACCGCCAGTGGTCTCACCTCCGATCGCCTGCAAACCTTCCAGCCGTTCCTGTATCAGCCGCGCTCCGCCAGTCTTCTCGTGGCGTGTCTGATCGATGAACGCGTACTTTCCCAAGACAGGCTGACGCCGGACCCGGAGGCGGTGCGAGCCCTGCTTGATTGCCCGCGTCCGGAGATTCTGGCGCGCGTGCGAGAATCATGGCGGGAGTCGGAGACATGGAACGATCTGGCTCAAGTGCCGCACTTGCGATCGGCCGGGGGTGAATGGCCAAACGACTCACTTGTCTCGCGCCGGGCGATCCTGGAATTACTTGGCGGATTGACAGTCGGTGAATGGTGGGACCTGAGCGATCTCATCCAGGCAGTCCATGACGCAAAGCCTGCCTTTCAAAGACCGGCGGGAGACTTCGATTCTTGGTATCTGCAAGACACGCGGACTGGTAGCTTCGTTCGCGGGCTCGGCCATTGGCACGCGGTCGAGGGAGCGTTGATCCACGGTGTGATCAGCGGCCCATTGCACTGGTTGGGGATGGTCGACCTTGGGCTTTCCGGGCGTGATGGCCCGGCGATCGCCTTCCGCCTGACCCAAGGCTTCGACCCTTCGTCTGGGCACGAAGCGGCCGACTCTGTCAAGGGAAGCGGGCTCGGACCGCACACGCGAGTCCGGCCGGATGGCCTCATCTCCGTACCGCGTTACTGTCCCCCGGCACTGCGCTACCAGATCGCCCGGATTTGCGCCTGGGAGTCGCGCGATGCGGATGGCTATCGCTATCGCCTTACCCCGGACGGGCTGGCCCTGTCCGCCGCTCAAGGCCTGCAACCGAATCACGTCCGCACGATCCTTGAAGATGCGGCGGGATCGCCCCTCCCGAAATCCCTCACTATGGCATTGGAGCGATGGTCGACAGAGGGCACACAGGCCCGATTGGAGCGAATGCTCGTTTTCAACGTCGCCCACCCGGCTTTGCTCGAAGAACTGCGCGCCAACCGATCTACGGCTCGCTTCCTGCGCCAGGAGCTCGGGCCGCGGAGCGCCGCGGTGGCCGAGAGAGATTGGCGTCGTCTGTGTGAGGCTGCAGCCCGCCTGGGAATCCTGATCGAGCCACCCGATCCGCCCGGTGCCAAGTCCGGATGAGCGGCTGAACCGTCAGGGTTGTGGGGACCTACACCTTACGATGGAGTCAAGGCCGGGGCAAGATCTTCTTCAGGGCTTCTTCGAGTTCGTCGATGGACACGGGCTTGAACACGTAGCCATTCGCACCCAACGCCATCGCCTCGTCAACCTGGACATCGGTCGTCTCAGAAGAGAGCATCACGACGGGTATTTCCTTGAAGCCCTCTTCCCGACGCAGGTATTCGAGAAGATCGATCCCGCTGACCTCGGGCATATTGATATCCAGGAGGAACGCGTCCGGCCGTTTGCCGGTTCGCAATGCCTCCACGGCAAAGCGGGCTGATCGATATGATTCCACGGAACAATCGAGCAACTTGAGCATCAGCCCAACGGCGTGGATCATCTCGTCGTCGTCATCGACAATCCAGACTGAAGGCATCGCCGTCTGACTCCTGGCCTGTCCGCCCCGGATGATCACCGGGTTATCGTCGGTCCTGCAACCTACGTATCCCCCTCGATTCTCCCTTGTTGTCGCGCGCCCCTATTGTCTCAATGTCCGTCCCTAAAGCAAATGGGGCTTTCGTCCGGCAGGACGGCGTCATCCCGGAGCTGGGCGTGCCTTTCACAAGCCGGCCTTGACGCGCTCCGCCAGGGCCCGGGTGATTCCAGGAATGCTCATCAGATCTTCCACCGGCGCCTGTCGAATCCCTTCGACCGATCCGAACGTCCGCAGCAAGGCCTTACGCCGGGCCGGCCCTATCCCGGCGATCGAGTCGAGCTGAGACGCCAGTCCGCTCTTGCGGCGTTGAGTGCGATGCTGACGTAGGGCGAAGCGGTGCGCCTCGTCACGGATACGCTGCACGAGATACAGCCCGTCGGTGTTGCGCGGGAGGATGACCGGGTCAGCCTGATCCGGGAGATAGATCTCCTCGTGGTTCTTGGCCAGGCCGGCGACCGACATCGGCCCAGGCGAGCCGAACGACTCAACAACCTTCATCGCCCGTCCAAGCTGGCCCTTGCCTCCATCGACGATGAGCAGGTCAGGCAGTCGACCAAATGCGGGGTCGATCTTCCCACCGGGTTTCTGTGCCTCTTCACGGGAACTCTGCCATCTCCGCAGGCGACGTCCGAGCACTTCCTCCATGCTGGCGAAATCATCCTGCCCCTGCACGCTCTTGATCGTGAATTTGCGATAAAGACGCGGATTGGGAGCGCCTTGCTCGAAGACCACCATCGAACCTGCCGCGGCTGTCCCCTGCAGATTCGAGATGTCATAGCACTCGATTCGGTTGGGCGGGACGGGGAGACTCAGAGCCTCTTGAAGCTCAGCCAGCGCGCGCACGTGCTTGCTCCGGTCAGCCTCCCAGCGGGAGCGCAACGAGGCCAGAGTTTCGCTCGCATTCTCGGTTGCCATCTGAATCAACTGGCGTTTGGAGCCTCGCCTGGGCACGACGAGCTGCACCTTTCGGTCATCCCGTCGGCGGCGGAGCCACTCTTCGATGATCCGGCTCTCCTCGATCTCGGTCGGCAGCAGGACGCGCTGTGGCACTTGTGCAGCCTCAGTGTAGAACTGCTTGACAAAGGCTTCCAGCACTTCTCTGTCGTCCGCCTGCCGCGTGCCCTCCAACACAAAATACTCCCGGCCGATGAGCTTACCGCCCCGGATGAAGAAGACTTGCACGCAGGCATCGTTTTCATCCCGGGCGAACGCGATCACGTCCGAATCGACCTTATCCTGAGAGACAACCTTCTGGCCCTCGACGACTTTCTCAATCGCCGTCAATTGATCGCGGATCGCCGCCGCTCGCTCGTACTCCATACGCTCTGACCTCTGCTTCATCTGCTCACGCATGCCGGCCACGACCGCTTCGGTGTTGCCTTCCAGGAAACGGCACAGGTCATGAATCATTGCTCGATAGGCCGCCTGATCGACGGTGCCGATGCACGGCGCCAGGCAGAGCTTGATGTCGTAGTACAGGCACGCCCTGGGATCCTCTCCGGTGATCACTCGATCACAAGTCAGATAGGGGAAGATCCTCCGCAGCACGTCGAGCGTCTGGTGCACGGCCCACATACTTGTGTACGGGCCGAAATAGCGACTCCCGTCATCCTCCATGCGTCGGGTGACGGTGACCTTGGGAAAGGGGTCGGCCAGGTGGACTTTCACGTAAGGGTAGCGCTTGTCGTCCTTCAGACGGACGTTGTACTTCGGCCGATGACGCTTGATCAGATTCATCTCAAGGATCAGCGCCTCGAGCTCCGAGTCGACGACGATCCACTCGATGTCTTCGATATGACCGACCATCTCGGCCGTCTTGCGGGTGTGACCAACGGACGCGTGGAAGTATGAGCGCACCCGGTTGCGCAGGTTGACTGCCTTGCCGACATAAATCACCCTCCCCGCACGGTCCTTCATGAGGTAGCAACCGGGCTTGGAGGGGATGCTGTCGAGTATGGGCTGAATCCTGTCGTGCTCAGCCGACATGAGCGGATTGTAACATGACCGCCCGCGCCGATTTGGCGCGCCGGCGCGCTCTTGCATCCGTCACACAGCGGACCGCGAACAGCCCATCTCGGTCTCCCCCTCACCTCATACCGGGATAGCCTGATATGACGGCGAGTGAGCCGGTCGGGCGAGCCTGCAACTTGATCCCCAGGCTGTGCGGATGCAGCCCGACATGCCTTGGCTTACGTTCGGGCTGTATAATTCCAGGACGATGAACCCGCGGATCTGTTCGTGGACGGCCATCGTTGCCCTGCTGCTCACCGCCTGCGGATCGGCTGCGATCACACCGGACACCCCCATACCTACCGCAGACGCGACTGAGACACCGGCGGCGGTTTCCCCGACTCCCACCGACGCGCTTTCACCCCAAAACCTCACCGTTTGGATCGCCACCCCCTTCTCGCCCGACACAGGTTCACCCGCCGGAACACTCCTCGCCGACAGGCTGGCGGAATTCGAGGCCACGCACCCGCGTGTTCACATCGTTGTGCGCACGAAAGACGCGAGCGGACCGTCCGGTCTGCTCGACACCCTTGCCGCAGCCTCAGTTGCGGCTCCGGCCGCTCTTCCGGATGTGATCAGCCTCGACCCGGCCGGGCTGCGAGCGGCGACGATCAAAGGCCTGATCGTTCCGCTGGATGATCTGGTGCCCGAGCCCGCATCACCGGAGTGGTACGAACATGCCCTTGGGACCGCTCGCGTAGATGGTGAGCTCTTCGGCCTGCCGTTCGCCGCCGATGCCGAAGTTCTGGGCTACGATCTGACACGCTATCCCCGGCCTCCCTTGAGCTGGGCTGAAATCCTGGCCGGACCCGCTCCATTCGTCTTCCCCGCCGGCGATCCTTCGGCGCTCTTCACCCTGGCCGAGTATGTCTCCCTTGGGGGTCCTCTAAGTGACGAGAACGGCCGTCCTGCCCTCGACCCGCAGGCATTGGCAGAAGTCTTGAACTTCTATAGCTCATCACGAGCGGCCGGAGTGATCCCGCTCTCAGTCCGCCAGTTTGTCGCCGACGGCGATACATGGGGCGCGCTCCAGGGCGGTCGGGCCGTCTCTGCAACCGCCCCCTTGAGTCAGTTTCTGGGTCAGTTCAACTCCGATACTCAAGCCGCACTTCCTCTCCCGACAAAAGGTGGGGCTGGGGTGTGCTTCGCCCAAACGTGGTCGTGGGCCATCGTCACCCAGGACCCTGAACTCGAGGCGGTTTCCGCCGAGTTGATCGCCTGGCTCGAAGAGCCGAGCTTTCTGGGATCGTGGACCAGCACACTTGGAATGCTGCCTCCGAACAGATCGTCGCTCGAGGAATGGCCCGGCGGGCTGCAGCGATCGATCGCCACACGCCTTGTCGGTGTGTCGAGAGCTATGCCTCCTGATGAGGTCCTGGTCACCTTCGGCCCGCCACTTCAAGCAGCAGTCGAATCCGTCCTAAGCGGGGCGACCACACCCGAGCAAGCCGCCCAGGCCGCGGCTCAATCCGTTTCGACACCCTGATCCCCGATCTGCCAAGATCACAGCCTCCCTGGCGGGAGAAAGGAGCAATCTCCTGCCCGCCGACCCCAGGTACACGTCGCACGCGAAGCACTTTGAGCGCATCCGGAGTGCGAGCCTTCAGGCGTCGAATGCCGGTTGCAGGGTTACCGACAATCTCCACCCCCTGGATGATGGATTCACCGCTGCGGATCGTGCTTTCCACATAGGCACGACCTCCCGCCTGTTCGTCGTTGGCCTAGGGAAGGCGGCGGCAGCCATGGCTGCCGCTGTGGCCGCAGTCCTCGGCCCGCGGATCGAGCGCGGGATTGTGGCGGTCCCCCGAGGGACGAAGCTTCCAGCGCCGGATCGAATGACCTTCTTCCCCGCCGGTCATCCAGAGCCGGATGAGGGGAGCCTGGCCTGCGGTCGGGCGATCGAGGCGATGCTGGCCGAGACGACGGATGAAGATATCGTGCTGACTCTGGTATCGGGCGGCGGTTCAGCAATGCTTGAACTACCCATCCCCGGCGTCACCCTGGCCGACCTGCAATCCTTGAACGCAGCCTTGATCCGATCCGGCGCGCCGATCCAGGAGATCAACGTCGTACGCAGCGCTCTCTCCCGGGTCAAATCGGGTGGCCTGGCCCGGTTGGCGGCGCCGGCGCGCTGTGTGACGCTCATCCTTTCCGACGTTGTGGGGGACCGGCTCTCCTCGGTCGCCTCCGGCCCAACCGTGCTGCGAGCCCCATCGCCTCACCTAGCTGTGCGCATCCTCGAGCGAAACAGTCTATGGAAGAAGATCCCCGCGCGCGTTCGCCTGGCGCTCAGCACGGGCCGAGCGCAGCCCGCGCCCATTCCGCGCCCGATGAACCTGCTCATCGGAAACAATCGCATTGTGATCGAAGCCGCCCAGGCAGCCGCCGCCGAGATGGGCTTCCACGTCCGTGTGCTCAGCCGACAGATGCACGGCGAGGCCCGCGAAGTCGGTCGCCGAATGGCATCCCGGATGGCTGGCGCCGTCGGCCCGACATGTTTGATCATGGGTGGCGAGACAATAGTTCGAGTGCGGGGCAGCGGTCGCGGCGGCCGCAATCAGGAGCTCGCCCTGGCTGCGGCCATCGAACTCGACGGATCACCCCGCGTGGCGTTGATGTCTCTTGCGACGGATGGAGTCGACGGACCAACCGATGCCGCCGGCGCGATCGTCACCGGCGAGACAGCAACCCACGCCAGACAATCGAACATCGACCTCAACGCTGCGCTTGCCGACAACAATGCCTATCCTTGCCTGGAAAGATTGGGAGTGTTGATCCGCACCGGGCCGACGGGAATGAACCTGAACGACATCGTGGTCGGCCTGGTCTACCGCGCCTAGCGGGCGCGTCCCAACATGGCGGATCCGGCTTGACCGCGCCTGGGCCGGCTGATAGAATCGCATTCTCCAACACAGCCCAAGAGAACATCGATGACAATCCACTTCGGCACGGACGGATGGCGCGGAGTCATCTCCGACACCTTCACGTTTCACAACCTGCGTCTGATTTCCCAGGCAATCGCTGACGCCGTTGCCTCGGAAGATTGGCTGAACGGAGAAGCCGACGCCGAGGCACCACCCGACCGAAGGCGCGTGGTCGTCGGCTTTGACACTCGATTTCTGTCGGATCGCTACGCCGTCGAAGCCGCCCGAGTGCTGGCGGCCAACGGCTACCGGGTCCACCTCACCATGGCCGACGTGCCAACCCCGACGCTGTCGTTCGCCGTAAAGCACCTGGGCGCGATCGCCGGGATCATGATCACCGCTTCCCACAACGCCCCACGCTACAACGGGGTCAAGTTGAAGTCGACCTACGGCGGCTCGGCGCTCCCCGAGCAGTGCCGCAGAGTCGAGGTTTATCTGAACGACAACGAAGCGCGTGGACGGGGGCCGAACCTGATGGACTTCGAGCAGGCGCGCACGGCAGGGCTGCTCGAGCGCTTTAATCCCACCCAGGCATATTACGAGCATCTGCGAAAACTGATCGACTTCGACGCCATCACCGATCATCCGATGCGTGTGGTCGTCGACTCGATGTTCGGATCCGGTCGAGGACTCATCAAGGGAATCTTGCAGGGGACGGGATGCGAGGTCTTCGAGGTCCGCTCCGAGATGAACCCAGGCTTTGGCGGGATCCACCCGGAACCGATCGGGCGTTACCTGGGTGCCCTGGCTGGGAGCATCGCCGCCGGACACGGCCAGCTCGGATTGGCAACCGACGGAGATGCAGATCGGATCGGGGCCATGGATGGACGCGGCCAGTTTGTCGACGCGCACCGGATCCTGGCCTTGAGCTTGAAATACCTCGTCGAACGGCGCGGCTGGCGAGGCAAGGTGGTCAAGACCATCTCAACCACTCAGATGATCAATCGCCTCGGCGAAAGCTATGGCCTCGAAGTCGTCGAGACTCCTGTGGGTTTCAACCATATCGCCGATCACATCCTGCACGACGACGTACTGATCGGGGGAGAGGAGTCGGGAGGAATGACGTTCCGCGGGCACATCCCTGAGGGAGACGGGGTGCTCATGGGACTGCTCCTTCTGGAGATGGTTTCCGCCTTCGATGCCCCGCTGGAAGAGCTCGTCTCCGACCTGCTGGCACAAGTCGGCCCGGCACACTACGCCCGCCTCGATTTGCGTCTGGCACGGCCGGTGTCGAAGCCGCGCATGGTGGAACGCCTGAAAATGCAGGCGCCGCCTTCGATCGGCGGCGTGGATGTATCCTCGGTCAGCAGTCTGGACGGGGTCAAGTACGTCCTCGAAGATGAGTCATGGCTCCTTATCCGGCCGTCGGGAACGGAGCCTGTGCTGAGGGTGTATGCCGAGGCATCCGAGCCCGGGATGGTCGAAGAACTGCTCAAGTACGGTCGATCGTTGTCCGAGTCGTAGTCGCCCCAGTCTCGCTCCCCTCACCTTGTGCTGAGTTTTTCTCCGCACACCGAGCCCGCACGTTGGCCAATTCTCGATGACCACATAGACGCTGGGAGTGGGATATCGCGTCTTTGACCACGGACGGAAAGGGGTCCCTTCAGTCTCGGTCTGCAGCGACTCACATCCTCACCCCCTGCCCCCTCTCCGCCCCGAGGCCTGGAGCTCAGTCGAAGACCCTGAGGCGGAGAGGGGGAGGAATCCCCGGAGGGAGGGGGGCGGCAATGCCGCCCCCCTCCCTCCGGAAAACCTCATCCCCATCCCCCGGCAGACCAATTAACATGGAATCGCGGCGCCAGGCCGGGGGAGGGGGACAGAGGGGATGGGGGCGTAGACGGCGTTTCCAGAGATCACGAGCGCGTAGGGACTCGCGGCAGCCCCGCTATTCGTGCGCGGTCACTACGATCCGGGGCGTGAAAGGAGCTTGTAGCCGCGCCCGCGTTGCGTGATCAGATAACGGGGCTGAGAAGGATCGGCCTCAATCTTGCTGCGCAGCCGACTTACAAGTTTTTCCACACGCGCATCGTCGACTTCCCCCAGATACTCCTCGCCCCACACTGCGGTGACGATGCGGTACTTGTCGGTGAGCTTGTCCCGTCTTTCGTAGAGCAGTTCGAGCAGCCGGTATTCGAGGTCAGTCAATACGGGGATGCGTATCCCATCGACCCACACGTCACCCGCGTCGGTGTCCATGTGCACGCCTTCGGCCTCGATATCCTTGCCGCGTCCGCGGCGGCCGACGAATTGGGTGAACAGCGGTGAGAAGGGCTTCCCATCCCTCAGCAGGCCTAATCGCTCGAGGTGACGCATCAGCGGCTGAGGCAGGCCCGCTTCCTCCTCGATGACGAGTGACACAAGGCCGGCCTGCTCCTCAGGTGTGAGCTGCCCCCAGATCTTGAGGCATTCGGCGCTCACTTGCGGCCGTTGGCTGGCGAGCAACAGCTGGTCACCTTTCCAGTCCGAAGCGAGCGAGCCAAAAGCCTGAGCGACCGCCACGAGCACTCCGGGATGGCCGCCTCCGAGCTGGATGCACGCCTGCTGCAGGCGTTGTGAGCCCGGGACGAGCTGCATGGAATCCAGCAGATCCCTGGCCTCGTCATCGGTCAGGAGGGGCATGGGATAGGTCGAGCGCGTAAAGAGTTCGGCGAACTCGCCCTCCACGGCCGCCCCCCGGATTTCGCGCAGATTGCGGACGGTTGCCGTCACATAGCAAAGGCGTCCAGCGAAACGATCATGAAGCGCCCTCAGGTTCAGCAGGGCACGCTCATCGAGCGCGCCGTAGATCTCGTCGAATTCATCGAACAGAAGGATGATGGCAGTATCCAATCCTTCACACAATTCCGACAGAGCCAGATTGAATGAGAGCGAGGCAGTAAAGGCGTTTTCGGCCTCGGTGACCGATTGATAGCGGCCCCTCAAGGTGGCGGCCAGGTCGTTTGACTCGATCCGATCAAGCCATTCGAGGGTCGAACGCAGCACAACCTCATAGAAGGCCTGGGCCGTGATAGCCACAGCCCGGTTGCAGTCGACATAGATCAGCGCCACCGGCCGACCGAGTCGTTCAGCGAACTCCGTTTGGACGTCGGTGCGCGCCAGCCCCCGCATCAGATCGGACTTGCCGCTGTTGCTCAGCCCGGTGATCGCTATGCTGAGTCCCTGAGCCAGATCGTCCAGGACTCGCTCTGCCAATTCACGGAAGGGGAGGTGTGTCTTCATCATGATGCATATATGATAAACCGACAGGGCCAGATTCTGACTGACCCTGTCGGCTCAGGCCGCGATGACTTTGGACCGGTCGGGCGACACTCAATTGGTCGAACCGACCCGCAACCGGCGTGCGACGACCACCACCACCAAGAGGGCCGCCCCGAGCAAGAGCAACCCCTGCAATCCGATCTCATCGGCAAAGCCCGTCGACGGCAATGCGGTTGCTGTCGGCGTGGGAGTCGACGTAATCTGGCCGCTGGCGTCGAGCGTCTGCTGCGCCGATTGGGTCCCGAGATTGGTGAACGGAGTCGACGTGGAGGTCGCCTCCGGCGTGTCCGTCGGCGTGTCTGTCGGCAGGACCACAACCTGGGTGTGGGTCACGGTCGCCGCGGGTGGCACCGGAGTATCCGTCGACGGCCGCGTGGGCGTCGCCCGGGCCGCGTCCGACGTCTGGGTGATCGACTGCGCCACTTCTGTGTTCTGGAGCGCGACCGCGGTCGCGTCCGCCGCCCGGTTCCTTTGCTGAGCCGGCGCCAGCACCAGGGCATATAGCGCAAGGCAAATCATGCTCAGGACGAGCAGGCCTCCAATCCCCGCAGCCGCGATCACAAAAGTGCGGTTCGACGGTTCTTCGGGTGGTGCCCCACCAATGTCAAAGTCTTCGGCCATGGTCACTTCTCCTCACGCTTCCGGCCAACGCTCGGCCTCTCGGATGGCCGGGCCATTGCGGCCTCGGCTCACCGCTTATTGCAGTACCTCCAAATTATCGACCGGGACGATCGTCAAGCCAACCCCCTCCAGATCGACCCTGGCGCTGCGAGCGAGGATCCCGCTCGGGAAGTCTGCCGCCCTTCCTAGCACTTCTCGGACCACTCCGACCGCGCCATGGTGTGGGTGGCGGGATAATCGAACACGTACGCCCTCCTTCAGAGGGATCACATCTTCAGGTAGATCTGCATCCGACGTCGGCGGCAGAGGGATAACGACCTCCGGCCTCGAGCCGGTCAGCGGGTCGTTCTTACGCGCATCAAGCGCCACTTCTCGGCCTGCGTTGCTGCTCAATAACCTGAAGGTCTGCGTGTCGAGCGGCAGCGGTCCGAAGCCGGTAGTCACGATGACCGGATAGGGCAGCCGGGCTGCAAGGGGGATCAGATCGGACGACAGCCCTCCCAGGACAATGCCCCGGGCGGAAAGCTCCGTGGCCTGGTGCAGGGGCGCCGGATGATCGCATATCCCGCCGACCAATATCGCGCCGCGTAAGTCGGCGTCGAGGCGGTCGGCCTGAAGCCGGTCGCCCGGCCCATCGCCGACGAAACGCATCACGCCGAAATCATGACGCCCGTTCCCCCAGACACCCTGGATCAAGGCCCCGGTGGTCTCCAGCAGCACCGTCTGGACGCCGTCGGTCCCGATCACCGTCGCCGGGAACCCCGCCCTGAGCTCAATCACACCCAGGTGCATTCGAAAGAGCAGCCTTCCGCTCGAGATACTGACGACGATTCCGTCCGAGGGGGCACGCACCGTTCGCCGGCCTATTCCGGCCGGGCCGGCCAGTACGTCCCCGGCTTCGAGCGCGTCGCCGCGCTGGCAGCGCAAGTGCCGGCCAACCTCGTGAACCGGGACTCCCAGCCCACGCGCCAGGTCCAGGAACACATGCCTGGGGGGCGCCTCGCCCTCAGCGACGACATCCGAGGCCATGACTTTCTGATTGATCCGCACTGCGATCACGCCGGCGAGCGGTAAGCGACGCTCACGCCGGATGATCGCCAGCGGCAGGACGTGCGCCAGGGGTGGAAGGTAAGCAGCAGCCATCAGATTGTCCGAGTCGTGTTGCAAGAGCGGTGCCAGTCGGTCAGTGCAGCGCTCCGATGTCCCACAGCCACTTCTGGTTCAACTCCGTCCGGCGAGCGTTGTCCCGGGGCAACTGGAGGGGCCGACCTCGGGCGTCCACGATCAACCCGACGGCGCCTCCCGACACCCGGACTGCCCCTGCCTTGCCAGGGCCCCCAAAACCGACGTCAAAGCCCTGTTCCGGTCGGAGGGTCAGGCGGCCGTGCTCCCCCTGCCCGAGCGAGAGGACGACCAGCTGCCCAAACCTGACCTCGCCTTCGATGACCTCCCCAGAGCCTTCCTTATCCAGCCTGAGCTTCAGGACCGGCCGATCCGGCCGTCCCCTCCCCACGGGTGCAACCACCGTGCCGAGGCTCACAAAGCTGCCCGAGCTGAGCACTTGAACCGCCGCCATGGGCAGAGGTTCTGCGGCGGCACCCAGTGCCGGCGTGAGGCTGTGAGGGTCCATCAGCAAGGTGCATACGCCGGTCGGCTGAAGGGCATCCAGCAGGACCAGGGCAGCAAGACCCGGCCGCGGTGCCCGGGCAAGAGCGCCCCCACTGGCGATGATCGGCTCCATCGGCGGCATCAACAGCAAGGATTCAGAGTCTTTCCCTTGCGGCCAACTGGCCCTTGCCCTAAACAAGGCCGAACGAATCAGCTGGCGGGCCAAGGCGTATTCCAGATGAAGCTCCTCCAGCTCCGCCGGCACGCCGCGAGGGTGATAAGCCTTGTTGTAGATGTAGTCCTGGACATCTCCCTCGGGCACCTCGGTCGGAAGCCAGCGGGTGACTTTCTCCAGCGGGCTCAGCTGGAGCAGCCCCGGCAAAGAGCTCCCCAATCCGAGGTCGGAACACACGGTCAGTCTCAAGTCTCCAGCGAAGGCGGCCGCGACGGTGGTGTGGTCGGCACCCAGGTCGACCCCCATCACGCCCTTCGCCGGATCATAGACCTGGCTCAGGTAGCGGCAGATGCGGCCGAAGGCATCCGCCGTGAGCATCAAGTTTCCACCGGTCCATTGTCTGAGATCTTCGTAGCCCGAGATGCGCGCCGAGCGGAGCTCGCTGATCACCTCACCCAGGCGCAGTCGAGCTGATGCCAGATCCTCGAATTCCAGGTCGGGCCGGATGTTGGGGGTCAGAATGAGCGGAAGCTGGTCACCCAGACGATCGGCCACGGCCGCCGACAGCTGCCGATTGCCAGCGAACACGACACGAGGCAATTCTCCTTCGGGAAAGAGGCCAGCTGCGACGGCTACCAAGTCGACCATGCGCAGGACTGATTCGTTGGCGCCTCCATCCGTTCCCCCGACGAGCAAGATCAGGTCCGGCCGCGCATGAAGGAGCAAATCGATCTGCTCCTCTTCGCGTCGTCGGTCGGTCAGACTGATCTCATCTGTAACGTTCAGATACGTCGCCGTCGCCAGTCTGCGCGCGCTTTCAATCGATACCCCCGGCATCAATCCCACCATGACGGTGCGCAGACTCTGCCCGGCGGAAGAGGTGGCGACAAAGATGTCCGCACCGGATCCGTCAGCGGTCGCCGGGAGGATCAGAGAATCGGACTCGTCGAGCAATCGTCGGCCGGTGACGGTCTGGATGCGTTCGAGCGCGGCGCGCATGCCCTCGCCGATGTCAGAGACCGGCGCGCCCACGGTCGATGCCGATCTGCCGGTGGCGACAAAGCGATAGCGGCCGTCGACGACGTCGAACAACGAGGCGCGAGTGTTGACGCTCCCGACGTCAACGGCCAGGAGCGTATCGGCATCGACGATCGTGCTCATCCAGCACCCGTCAGGCGACCAAGCAGGTTCACAATGACCTCCGCAAGAAACTGGACCCGCTCGGACAGCACGATCACCGCGGCGGCGATCGCCCCAGCGTACATGACTCCGAAGGTAAGCGCAATGAAGAAGCCGCCGCCTCCGGCGATCACCGACATCAGCCGAGTTCGCCGCGTCTCGCCGCTAGGGGCGCGGGTGGCGGTGAAGCGGAAGTACATCAAGGTCGACAATGTGCCGACCAGCAAGATGATGACGTTGAGGACGCGCTCCAGGCCGGTTTCGCCCGTTTGGGGGGCGGTGGCGCGGGGGTCCAGCGTGGTCATGGCCGCGACCGACTGCGGGATGAGGGTGCCCGTGATCGCACCACCGACGAGCACGCCCGCGCCGACGCCGACCATCAGAGCCAGCGGCAGTGTCCCATATGGCGAGGTCGAGGCGGAGAGCTTGAAGAGCATCAGGACGATGAGGGCCAGGGGGACCACCACCGTCACGATAATGCCCGGGTTGGTGAAGGTCGCCAACCCATTCTCCGCGATCGGCTCTCCAAGGCCGGGCCAAAGCACCTGGTGCCACGCGATCGCCCCGGCGTAGCCGGAGGCCACGCCGATGAAGATATAGCACGCCAACCGGAAGAACGGGTTGTCGCCGACGATGTAACTCAACATCATGACGGTCAAGAGAGCTGCGAGGACGGGACCGATGACTTCTTCAAGCATCGGGGTTACTCACGCGAAGCCCGGCCAGACCGCAGGAGCCATTTCGCCAGGCCGTAGATCACGCCCGCGGCCAACATGGCTTCGGTCACCCCCAAGGCCGCACCGAACGGGTTCCAGCGAGAGCGGGCTTCCCCCGGCATTACATTCGCCTGCTCATAAGCCACGGCATCCGGTAGGCCTGAGAGAATCCCGTTGACTTGAGGCTGGAGCGCCTCATAGTACGGCCGAATGAGCGGCTCGGCGCCGGCACTCAAGACCATGATCAGCGGCACCTGGCCCATATAAGGGTGGGCCTGCTCCGCCCAAATCCGGGCGTTCTCGGTCCCGCTTGTGATCACCGCGACCATACCGAAGTCGGATAGGTGCTCGACACCGGAGAGGATCGGGCAATCCCAACCGCCGCAGACATCCTCCCCATCCTCGGCCTTGGGTAGGTCAAAGCCCTTGCGGACGGCGTCGCGCGGGGCGGCGGCGAAAATCTGAACTGCCGTCGGACCGCCAGACAGATATCCAAGGTGCATGTAGCCTGTCCCCGGCGATATCCCTCGGCGGGCTGCGACTCGATCCAGCAAACCAACCGCCAGGGCCGGACCAGATGGCCGGGTCGACAGACTGACAACCGGGATCCCCCTCGCCATGACCTGGTCAATAAACGCGCCGGCAACGGCGTCCATCTCCCCCGAGTAGCCAGGATCGAAGTCAAATACGATCAGGGATGGACGATCGACAGGAAGCCCGTTGACCAGGGCGATGAGTGGATCCAGACCGCGCGAGGCTTGAGTCGGCAACGGAAAGGAAGGAACACCGGTCGTGATCGGCAGGATCACCGCCATCAACATCACCGCCGAGACGAGCCACCTCAGGAGTGGGACACGAAGCCGCCGGCCCGCGGGCGCGGGGGCCTCGAGTTCCTCTTCCTCGACCATCTGATGCAGAAGCTCGGCCTGAGCGTACTGTCTCTCCGTGACCTCCAGCTTGGCGGAGCCTATCGTCGGAGCTCGAGGCATGGCCATGACCGGCTCGGCCATCAGGACGCCTCTCAAGCCTGCCAGCGGACCTGCCGACTCGAGCGTCTCCTCCTCCTCATCGGTGACATCCACCACAGATCGGAAGGTCGAGATGGGCCGCATGGCCTCGAGCCAGGCCGGCAGGGTCGCCGGGGCCAGATCGACTCCAGCCTGACCGCCTTCGGCTTCCCCGCCGCCCTTTTGTTCACCGAGCCAATCGGGGAGTTCACCTTCGATCGACCCCAAGTCGAAATCTCCCCCTTGAACCGGAGCTGGCTGCCCCTGTTGACCGAATACGAGCGCCGGGACGTGGGGAAGCTCCTCTTCCGGCTCGGGTGCGGGCTCTTCCACCGGTTGAGGAGGCTCTTCAGATTGGGCTGTCGGCGCCTCTTCGGGGAGACTGGGAGGTGGGCCCCCTCCCTCATTGAGCTCCGAGAGCCAGGCGGGGGTGCCCT
The DNA here is from genome assembly GCA_964528155.1 of uncultured Anaerolineaceae bacterium. Lineage (GTDB taxonomy): Bacteria > Chloroflexota > Anaerolineae > Anaerolineales > E44-bin32. Next base: position 7,500 of record CAZGRL010000009.1, on the reverse strand, counting down.
CGTCAGCGCTGGAGATGGGTTCTTCCGGTTTCTCGGGCGGCGTGCGCCCGCTGGAAGCGTCATACTCGGCCAGCCATTCGAGGCTTCCTTCTCTGGCGGCTTCCCATATCCCATCCGGGGCCTGATCCTGCCACGATGAAGGCTGGTCAGCACCCTGTTCGAGTTCTTTCAGCCAGTCTGCTTCTCCCGGGGCAGGTTCACTGATCTCGTCCTCGGCTGCGGTGAAGGGCTGTTCGGGGACGATTTCGGCACTTCCCAGCCAGGGTTCCCGCCCTTCACCTGCCTGAGGCTCGGGCTCACCGGCTGAAGCCTCAAGCTCGGAAAGCCAACCTTCCCCAGCAGCCTGCTCAGTGGAGGGCTCGGCCTCTCCAGCCTCGTCTTGCCCCACGGCCTCTTCCAGCCATGACATGTCGGGGCCCGAGTCTCGGTCCCAAGCCAGATCCGGCTCCTCCGACGCAGCCTCCCTCGCTCCGGCCTCGACCGGAGGCGTAATCGCCCTCTGATCTGGAGAAACGCTGGGGGGTGCACCCGCCTCGGGCGCCGGCTCAGGAGCCCCGGCGGTGGCACTGTCAGATGGAAGTCCCTCGCCAACCGGTCCGCCGCTGTCACGAATCCGGGCAAGCCAGTCTTCGTCGGCCGCACCAGCTGCCTCTTCTGGCTCTGCCTCCAACTCGGGACCGGCTTCCCGAGCCTGGCGATGCCGGACACGAGCAAGCCAGTCGGGGATCTCGCCCGGCTCGGCCTTGGCAGCATCGCCTTGCTCAGCCGCCGCCATGGCATCGGCCGCTGGTTCTTCCTCAGGCACGCCGACCCAATCCGGGATGTCACCCGAGGGAGGTCCTTCGTCTGTGGGGGCTACCTCGCGCAGCCGACCAAGCCAGTCCGGTGAGCCGCCGACATCCTCCCCCTCATCCGGCAGATCAGCTTCAGGCTCTTCATCGCCCGAGCCGGCCCTCATCCGAGCCAGCCAGTCCTCCTGGCCGCCCTGGTCCTCCGCTCCACTTGAGGAAGACGGAGCGGAAGCCCCGCCGGATTCTTCCGGCGCGGCGCCAGCGACGAGCGGCTTAAGGCGAGCTCCGCAAAAGCCACACTCCTCCGAGCCGGGAGGATTGAGCTTGCTGCACATCGGACAGCGGATTTCCTCAGCCACTCCCTAGCTCCCGTACGGCCGGTCGGCCGCCATGAGGACTCGCAAACCGGTGACGACACCGCCGATGGCCACGCCGAGCAGGATGCCCCTTGCTCCCGCGGCAGCCCACACCTGCGCCAGCCAGGCCCGGATCCACGTGACCCCCTCGTGGGTTACGCTCTCAGAGGCAACCAACCATGGACCGGTCCCCAACAAGATCAAGATCGCCGTGAGTAGGAACACCAGGCTCAGAACATCGCGCCTGCGCGCCAGCAGCCGGACTCCGGCGAGGACGAGGACGATCGCCAGCAGAGCCATCAGGCTCGATTCGAGCGGCAATTGGACGAATTTGAAGACGAACAGGGTCCACGGGCTATCCGGGCCGAAGAAAAGCCCGAGCGCGAGGGTGAAGGTGAAGAAGACAATGAGAACACCGCTGTACGGCCACCCGGCCTCCTGGTCGCTGACCTTCGCAAGGTGAACCGAAGCCAGGTTGACCAGTCCAATCCACAGGCCAGCAGCCGCCAGGAGAACCCCCCAACGCAGCAGGATAAGCCGCAGGTTGACGAAGATCTCCAGGTTGGTGAAATACCCGAGGAGGACCAAAACGCCTGCAGCACCGGCGACCGCAGCCCAGATCATGTAGCTGCCGAGCTTCACAGACTCACTCCGAAGGTGCGCAGCAGGGTGCCGATCAAGATCGCGGCCACGAGCAGGAACCGAACCAGGTCTTGTGTGCTCAGGCTGGCGTGATGGAGCGGCCCGGCGTTGAGGTACGCCCCACCAGCGAACACCTCCTCGCCGATCAGCGGATAGCCGGCCGTCGCGTACAACAACGACTGAGCTTGCACGTCATCCGAACCGGCCAGGACGAAGATCCCGTTCCTCTCACCGAAGTCCGCCGCAAGGGCAGCTTCCGCCCCGAAGGATCCGATCATCATGTGAACCGTGACATCTTCCGTGCCGAGGACGGCCGGTAGACCAGCCACGTAGGAGAAAGGTGTCGGCCCGAGCATCCTACCCGCGGTCAGCTTGAAACGGGTCGATTCTCCGACGTGCTGGTAACTGCTGCGAAGGCTGTCCTGCGCAAGCACCATCATCGCACCGTTGCCGGCCGAGATCACCGAAGGTTTGTCACTCATGCTGGTGGCCGCGGCCATCCGCGAGAGCACCGCCAGCCCGACGAATGCAGGCCCGCTGTCGGAGCCGATCACAGAGCCCGTTCCCAAGGAGAGATGGACGCGTTCTCCCGCCTCGACGGCGCGTTCGATCGAGCGGCCCAGTGCTTCAAAACCGCGCAGCTTGCGAAAGACGATCGTCCTTCGACGCCTGTATGCGCTGTAAGCCAGAAGGGAAGCGACGAAGACGCCCAGGATCGCCACACCTGTCAGGTCAATCATGGTGGGGCTCCGATTGCGCGCGCAACTCCTCGACCAAGTCGCTCACCTGTTGCGGATCCTCCAATACGCGGCCCAGCTCATCGAGATCGAGTGCGCCAAAGAGGGGGTCGGCAAAGTACGCGGCCTGCGCGCCGATCACGGTTAATGGTCCGGCGGCCTCTAACAAGACCGCCAGGATGCCACCCATGCCGGTCGCGCGCAGTTTGCGGGCCAAATCTTGGGTCACGTTGACCATTCCCGGCGTTTCGCGCAGTATAGCACAACCACCCTGGACCGGCCATATCGCCGTGACCTTCAAGCTGATCACCCAATGATCCGGTTCCGAGACTGGATCTGCCCGGCGAGGCTTTCACTGAGGATGCAAGCAGCAATCCAGAAGAGTGCCTCCAAGCGTTGGGTGGATTTGGGTTGTTGGGGGGGGGGGGGGGCCCCCAACCCCACACCCAACCACAAAGACACACCCCCCCCCCCCTGCGCCCCCGAG
>CAZGRL010000009.1:532-4477 GCA_964528155.1 uncultured Anaerolineaceae bacterium | reverse complement strand
TTACTTTGTGTTTTATCTCAAAAAAACTTTTGGTCCCACCCTTGTTTGGGGTTTTTTGGTTTTTGGGGGGGGGCGCCCCCCCCAACAACCCAAATCCACCAAGTCTGCTACGCGACGCACGGCATGCCGCCGGATACGATCGGGTCAGTGATTGCGTTTGCCGCGGCGATGCCTTCGGATATAATGCGGAACAGGTGTTCGAGCACACTCCAAGATGAGCCTCCGATTCCCGCAATTGCTGACGCAGGTAGAGGGTTTGAGTGAGAACGCGGCGCGCAGGGCTGCCGAGTCGGCGCGTAAGCTTCCCGTGGCTGTGCGAGCGATCGAAGAGGCCAGGCGAATCGGCGCTGATGAGTTGGAGGCTCGAATCCGGCGAGCGGGCGACCGGTGGCGAGGTGCACATCTTTCTGACGAGGCCGTGGACCAGATCTTCGATGTCCCTCCCCACCCGAAGCAGCTGAGTGTCATCGGGGCTGACGGCTCACAAATCCATCCTGATCGGCACGCGTCGGCGCTTTATTTCCTCATCAACATTGGTTCTATTGTGGTCGAACAAGGTACTGGCGCGTCCCCTTCGACGGCCAGCGAGGCCTCGGTCTTCTATGAAGACGGCGACCTGTACGACGAGACAGGCGAGCTTGCTTCGCCGGCCTGGATCAACGGCAAGCGCGATGTCGCCGAGATGGCGACACTGGCTCGGCTTGCCACAGACGGATCAGGGCAAGCCACATTGTGCCTGCTCGACAACGGCCTCTTGCTTTGGCTGGCGCTGCAGGCTGGCGATCAGCATCGAAAGGCGGTGGATCGACTGCTGGCCGACTACCTGGATCATCTGACTCGAATCCATGAAAGCGGCGCCGCCGTCGCCGGGTTCGTCGATCGTCCTCGCAGCGCGGATGTCCTTGGGTTGCTGGCGCTCGTCCTGACCCCCGAGGGCAACGCCGGTACGACCGATGGGGGCAACCCGTACCGCGGCCTGACCGACCGTGCTCTGTTCGCCGACCGGCTCAAGCCCGGACAACGCAGCGCTCGCTTTGTGGACAGCTCGCCGGTCAATCGCGATTTCAAGACCCGCGGACACCAGATCCAGTTCTTCTACCTGAACACCGGGGCGCCTGAGGCCATCGCTCGCGTCGAAGTCCCGGGGTGGGTGGCTGAAGATCCGCAGAAAATGGATTGGGTCCATGCCGGGATCCTCGAGCAATGCAAGACCACCGGCGGATTTCCCTATCCGTTGGTCCGCGCGCACGAGTTGGCCGTCGTGACCGCCGCCGATCGAAACGCCTTCGAAAGCATGGTTGAAGGCGCGCTGCTCCGGCGCGGGATTCGACCGCGTCGGTCACAGAAGGCACTGACCAAGCGCTGGACCGGGGCTCGCCGACGCCATCGCGTATGAAGGAGTGAGGCAGAACATGGGCGTCACGCAGGAACCGATCGGTCGGGTGACTCGTTGCAGCTCGCGCGGCTTCGTCGGCGCCGTCCGCTTGCCAGAGCCCGATCTTCCAGCGTTCGGAGGGTTTTGCAGCGCCGAGACGCAACATGGTCAGACGCGTGTGATCGGCCTGATATACGATATGAGCATCGAAGACGACGAGCTCGCCCGACAGATGGCGGCCGCCGACGATCTATCACCCGAACAACTCGCCGACGCACAGACAAACCGCCAGGTTCCGCTCGAGTTCAGCGCACTCACGATCGGCTACGCACGTGGCGAGACGTTCTACTACAGCCTCCCGCCGCAGCCGCCACTAACCCTGGCGCCGATCTACCCCATGTCGGAGTCTGAGGTTCACACCTTCACTCAACGTTTCGACTTCCTGCCCCTGATATTCGGCGCAGACAGGCTGCCGGTGGACGATCTGCTAGCTGCAGCACTCCGGCAGGCCGCCCTCACCTATCCCGAGAATCAACGCCAACCCTATCTGATCCAGGCCGGCCGGGAATGCGCCCGCTTCATGGCGGCGGATCTCAACAGGCTGGAAAACCTGATCCGAAGCTTGCAGACATGATGCACAATCGGAGCGCGTCCTGGAAAGCAGTCCACGGGAGGGCCGAATGAGCGACGCCTCGGAGCTCGACGCGTATTTCGGCAGCCGATCGGGTGAGACACCCCTGGGAACCGTCGTCGGCGGATCGCTTTCCGCCGGCTTGCGTGTCAAGCTGGACCCGCACCTGTCGATCGAGCGGTTGGCCGTCGGACGCTACGTCGTCATCCAGGGGCAAAGTCGTCGCACCTTCTTCGGGATCATCACCGATATTCTGCTCGACTCGGCCAACCCCGACCTGCCTCGCCGGCCCCCTGATCCGTCGGATACTTTCACCGCCGACGTCTATCGGGGCGGCGTCGCCTACGGGGCGATTCAGATCGCTCCCATGCTCGTGCTCGACGAAGGCGCCCGAGAGCCTCATCCGATCAAGACGATCCCGGCTCACTTCACGCGAGTGCACGAGGCGACTGCGGCCGATGTAGAGAGAGTCTTCGGAAGCGAAGATGAGAGTCACTTCTTCATCGGCTCGCCGCTCGACATGGAGATGGTCCAGGTCAATCTCAACCTCGCCCGATTTGTCGAGCGCTCCTCGGGAGTCTTCGGCAAGAGCGGGACGGGCAAGTCTTTCATCACCCGCACCATTCTGGCCGGCATCGTCAAGTCCGGGTTGGCCTCCACTCTCGTGTTCGACATGCACAATGACTATGGATGGACGGTCAAGGGCGAGGCTCACCAACAATATAAGGGCCTGCGCCAGCTCTTTCCAGACGGTCGGGTGAGCGTCGTGACGCTCGACGAAGAGACCTCTCGAGCGCGCGGGAGCAAGATCGACCGTGTGCTCAAGATCGGATACGACCAAATCGAGCCGGAGGACGTCGAGATGCTGGCGAACTTGATGGGCCTGAGCGACGTCCAGACGGGGGCATTGTATTTCCTGCGGCGTCGACTGGGCCCAAGCTGGGTCGCCAAGCTCCTGGAGGAGGAACAGGCGACGGAAGAGCTCCAGGACCTGGTCCAGACCGGGCGCATCGTCCCCGGGACACTCGATGCGATCCAGCGCAAGTTCGAGTCGTTCTTTCGTCGCATGGAGTTTCTCGTCCCGGGCCGGGGCGACGATGTGGTCGACGATATCTTCAATCGCCTTAACCTGGGAACGAGCGTCATCCTTGAGTTCGGCCGCTACGGCAATACACTGGCGGCGTACGTTCTTGTGGCCAACTATCTGACCAGGCGCATCCACGGTCGATATGTCGACCGCATGAACCGGCATGCCGGCGGGCAAGCGGATGAACCGCGCCCGCTGATGATTGTGATCGAGGAGGCCCACAAGTTCCTCGATCCCCAGATCGCCGGGCACACGATATTCGGCAACATCGCCCGCGAACTGCGCAAATACAACGTCACTCTGCTGATCGTCGACCAGAGGCCGAGCGGTATCGACGACGAGGTTATGAGCCAGATTGGGACGCGGGTGACGTGTTTGCTGGATAACGAGGCAGACATCCGTGCGGTTTTCTCCGGCGTCAGTGGCGCCGGGGCGTTGCGGGAGGTGCTGGCGCGATTGGACACACGCCAGCAGGCATTAATCCTGGGACACGCCGTTCCCATGCCCGTGGTCGTTCGTACGCGTGACTACGATCAATCCTTCTACAGCGCGGTCGGCGTCCCCGAGGGTGATGAACGCAAGGCCCGCGCCAAGCGCGGTGCCGAGACGCTCTTCGGGGACTAACAATCGCCTCATCGATCCGGACTTCGGTCCCACCGGTCGCGGTTTCAACCTCACCCCCCTTGCCCCCTCTCCGCCGGGAGGTTTGATTTCCATCCCCGCTAGCATGGCGGAGAGGGGGGCTAGGCCAAAGCGGGGTGTGGGGGGGGGGGGGGCCCCCCCCCCCCCCCCCGGGGGGGGGTTGAAAAAATAAAAAGGGCGAACCCCCCCCCCGGGGGGGGGAAGCGCCCC
>CAZGRL010000009.1:0-522 GCA_964528155.1 uncultured Anaerolineaceae bacterium | reverse complement strand
CCCCCTTGGCCCCCTCCCCGCCGGTTGGTTTTTTTGCCAGCCCGGCTAGCTGGGGGGTGTGGGGGGCTAGGCCAACGGGGGGTGTGGGGGCGGCGGCGCCGCCCCGACACCCCGCTTTGGCTATTTCACAAAGTACAAGGCGATCACCCTCGCCCTAGGGGTACTTCTCCGCCAGCAGCGTCTGGATCGCCGCCTCGGTCTCCTGGTAGGCACCTTCTCCGATGTGCTGGTAGCGCACGTGCCCACGCTTGTCGATCAGATATACCGTTGGCCAATAATGGTTCCGGTACGCGCTCCAGGTCTTCCCGTCATTGTCCTGCGCCACCGGGTATGGTACGTCGAGTCGGACCAGGGCGTCTTTCAGATTCCCCAGATCCTTCTCATAGCTGAACTCAGGGTAGTGATTCCCGATCACCACCAGTCCCTGGCTGTTGTACGTCTCATACCATTTGAGCAGGGATGGAATGACATGCTGGCAATTGATGCAGCCGAAGGTCCACATGTCCAGCAGCACGACCTTGC
>CAZGRL010000008.1:45876-83145 GCA_964528155.1 uncultured Anaerolineaceae bacterium | reverse complement strand
TCGTTGGCAGGAGGGCGCGAGCCCAGTCGGCAGCAGGACCGACGACGGCCTGATCCAGCCAACTCACTGCGGGCGTGCCCAGTGTGTACGTCAACCAGAAGATCAGCCCGATGACGGCCAGCAGGAGCACCACGCCGTGCACAGGATGAGTGGCCACCCTGTCGATCATCTCCGTCCGGGTCACCTGGCCGGCGCGCGGCTCTTCTACGGCAGCCCGCACGATGCGGGAGATCCATTCATAGCGCGACCTGGCAATCTCGAGGTAGGCATCCTCATGGGCGTGGAGCAGAGCGTTGATCTGGTCCCACTGCGCGGCGGCGTTCCGGCGCACCAACGCCGTGATCTCGGCGTCCCCCTCCAGCAGCTTCATGCCGACCCATGCCTCAGGGTACGGTTCCGGGACACGCTCCCGGATCAGCTCGCGTACATCACGAAGGACCGCTTCGTTCTCATCGCCGACGAAAAGGCGACCTTCTGCATGATCTGCAGCGGCTCCGGCCACGGAAATAGCCCTCGCGATCAGTTCCCTCACCCCCACATTCCGGGAGGCGATCATCGGGCAGACCGGAATGCCGATCGCGGCCTCGAGGATGGCCGGACTGACGTGGATACCTTCGCGTTCCGCCACGTCCGTCATGTTCAGGCCGATCAACAGTGGGGAAGGCAACGCCAGGAGCTCGGCCACCAGGTAGAGGCCGCGCTCTAGGGAAGAGGCGTTGACGATCACCACCACGACGTCTGGACGCTCGCGTATGATGAAATCCCGGGCGATGCGCTCCTCCTCCGACTCTGCAGTCAGGGAGAAGGTGCCGGGCAAGTCGACCACATCGGCGGTGAGTTCGTCATGGTAGAAGACCCCGGTCTTCTTCTCGACGGTCTTCCCCGGCCAGTTGCCGACGTGCTGGTTTAGCCCGGTCAGCATGTTGAACACAGTCGACTTGCCGACATTCGGTTGACCGGCAAGCGCGACGACCACTGAGGCGGAGGACTTACCCCCCGCCAGGTTTCTCTGGATTGCCCGCACGTTCCACCCAGATCTTCGAGGCTTCGCCACGACCAAGCGCCACCTGCGAGCCCCTGACCTCCACAATGACTGGTCCGTGGCTTTGGTTTCGAACCATCCGCACCTCAGTACCTTCGGTGAATCCCATCGACGCCGCCCTCAATCCAAACACCCTTCCCCCATGCATCACCCGAATGACTGCCCGTACCCCCTGGGGAAGGTCCGCGAGTGGCCCGATACCGGATTGCTCGATGTTATCCATCATTTCCACGACCAAAGCTCGCGTATCACGGAACCGACCATCCCCACTCCTACTCCCCTCTTCCGTGGATTCTGCGCACGAAGAATCGCTCTCCCCGATAAGCCGCGTCGACCAGTTCCCCTTCTCGCACCAACTTGTCGACGATGGCCCAGTCGGTCCCCGCTTTCTCGAGCAGATGGCGCACCGCCTGCTCACGCATAGGATGAACCGCTGTGATGCTGAGCAAGTCCTGCGCTGCGTCTCCGGTGGCGGCGAATGCGTCCCCCTCGGAACCAATGAGCAGCTCGACTTCCGGGATTCGTTCCCGCACGAGTTGATAGGCGCGATTGATTTTCTCCTCCCCCGGAGGCGACACCCACGCTTCGGCAGGAGGTCTGATAGGGATGGAGAGATAGGCGACGTCGGGCATCAGCTCTCCGAGGATATCGGCCAGCGTCTGGATTTCGTCGTCCTCGTCATTCAAGCCATCCACCAGCATGGTCTCCGTCGCAAGCCGGCCCCGAAAGACCCTCCGGAACGCCAGCATTCCGGCGACGATCTTCTCCAGCAGGAGATCGCCATGCGGCCGGTCGATGCGCCTCCATGTCCGCTCGCGGACGGCGTCGACCTTCAGCGAAACCCAGTCCGCTCGTGCCAATACCTCCCTGACCTCATGCTGGAAAATGAGGGAAGCGTTGCTGATGACGGCGATCCTGATTCCGAGCGGACGCAGGAGATCGATCGTCTCAGCCAGGTGCAGATCGAGGGTGGGTTCGCCATCGGGTACGAAGGTCAGGTAGTCGATGGCCTCACCGGCCTTGAGCACCTGCTCAACTTTGCCCCGAACGATGCGTGCCACTTCCCTCGGGTCGTTGAACGCCTGCCGGCGCACTTGCATCTGCGGTGTGCGCCCAAGCTGGCAGTACACACAGCTATAGCTGCACACCTTGGGTGGGATATTGTTGATCCCCAGGCTTCGCCCGAGCCGTCTGGAGGGCACCGGGCCAAACGCAATCAACGAAACACCTCCTCGCAGGACCGTTGATTCACCCCAGACGTATTCGCGCTGGGCATGAGAGGGCAGCAATGGAGGCTCAGCATGAGACCCACAGCCGTCTTCGCACCGTCGAAGACCTTCTCACAGTGATTTCATCCGATCGGAACCTGTGTCCCGAGAAGTTGAAACAGCACTCGCTCCCACACGTCCTGCAAGGCGCCAACGATGGGCCCGGCCCCCGGATAGGCCGTCACCGGCAGACCCTCGACCATGGCTTGAGCGACCGCCTCGTCGTAAGGCACTGTGCCGACGATTTCCAGGCCCCTCTCGCGGCACGTGGCGGCGATGATCTCACCAAGCGACTGGTTGAGATCGGCCTTGTTGACACAGACCAGCGCCGGGATACGGAAGTGGTTGAGCATGTCGGCGATGCGCTCCATGTCGTGCAGCGCCGAAACAGTCGGTTCCGTGACAATCAACGCCAGGTCGGCTCCCGCCGCAGCCGATATCGCAGGGCAGCCGATGCCGGGCGGGCCATCAACGATCAGCAGGGGTCGGCGCAGATCGCCGGCCGCGCGGCGCGCCTCCTGTTTGATGCGCGCAACAAGCTTGCCGGAGTTCTCCGCACCCGGGGTCAGCGCGGCGTGAAACAGCGGGCCAAAGCGCGTCTGGGAGCGGAACCATCGGCCGGCGATCTGCGCCTGCATCTGGATGGCGTCGTATGGGCAGACAAGACGGCACGCCCCGCATCCCTCGCAAGCGATCGCATCCACGCGATGGACGCCCGCGACCGGATCGAGTCCGATCGCGTCGAAGCGGCAGACCACCTCGCACTCCCCACAACCCTCGCACGCGGCCGGATCGACGCTTGCTTTCTGCCCTCCGACGAAAAGTTCTACATCCAGCCGCTCTGGCCCCAGAAGCAGCTCGAGATTGGAGGCATCGACATCCGCATCGACCAGCACAACCGGTGATCCATTTTCTCCGGCGATGTGAGCCAGAGCTGCGGCGATGCTGGTCTTCCCCGTCCCACCCTTGCCGCTCAAGATGACCAATTGTCTTAGGTCATCCTCGGGTTTTTCCGCTGTCGCCGGCATGTCGAATCCACGGATCTCGGCCATCACCGCGCCAAGACCCTGCAGCTGGTCCTGCGTGGACCGCACTCTCCGTGGGGCCGGCTGCGATGGATCGCCCTTGTCGATCCCATGCGTTGGCCGAGCCCCCGGCGCTGCAGCGGTGGATCGTGGCGCCTCGCCGCTCTGCGCATCGACGATCTGGCGGATGATGCGCGCTGCCACTCCCTGAAGGAACGGCAAGTAGCTCCGGTCGATCTCCGTCAGTGGGCGTCCTTGGGCGAGGCCTGCGGCGATGTGACGGGCGAAGGGGATGCGCAGCAGCACGGGCAACCCTTCGGACCGACAGAAGGCCTCCACCCCGTCGAACCCTAATCCATGTCTGTTGATCACCACGCCTATGGGGATTCCCATCTGGCGCGCGACCTGCACGGCCAAGCGCAGGTCGTGAAGCCCAAAGGGCGTGGGCTCAGTCACCAGAAGAGCGTAGTCGGCGCCGTGAAGGGTGGACACGACCGAACACGAGGTGCCGGGCGGGCCATCGAGAATGGCGGTTTGCCCATCCAGCGGTTGAGCCCACTGTCTAAGCTTGCGGATGACCGGGACCGGCATGGCCTCGCCGACATTCATGACCCCGCGGGCGAATCCCATCTCCCCTACTCGCCCTTTTTCGACATGTCCGATCCGGCGCGGGACCTCAGTGAGGGCGTCCTGCGGACAGACCCGGACGCAGCTGCCGCATCCATGACACAGGGCCGGGAAGACAAGGACTTGCTCTCCCAGGACGGCAATGGCGTGGAACGCACACACGTCGGCACACATGCCACATCCGTCGCAGCGGGATCCATCAGCCTCCGGGACAAGCAGCGTCACAGGCTCTTCTTCTTGCGAAACGGTGTTCAGGAAGTTGTGCGCGTTGGGGGCTTCGACATCACAGTCGAGGAGAAGAGGCAGATCTTTCTGTTGCCTCCCATGCTCGGCCGCCGCCTTCAGGCTGAGTGCCAGGCTGACGGCGACCGTCGTCTTGCCCGTCCCACCCTTCCCGCTGGCGACGGCGATGATCATGCCCGGCGACCGCCGGATCCGCCCCGGCGTGAAGCCTCGGAGGCGCGGTCCAGGCGCCCGGATTGATAGGCTTCGATCACCTGGCGGCAAGTGCCACTCGTGTCGAAGTGGTACATGCCAATCCCGGCTGCCTCCAGGACCCTAAAGGCGTTCGGCCCGAAGGCGCCGCTGATGACCGCCTCGATACGCCTGTCGGCGAGGAACTGCGCAGCCTGAACTCCGGCGCCTCCGGCCGCCTCAAGTGCAGGATTGGCAAGCGGTGTCCACTCTTCGGTTTGGGTATCGAAGAGCATGAAGAATGGCGCCCGTCCAAACCGAGGCTCCACCTCGGCCTCCGGATCAGGGCTGGTAACCGTCACAGCAATATGTGGCACGGAGCAATCTCCTGGGATCAGATATCTTCGCCTTCTCAAGATCGCGTCTGCCGAGACGCGGCTCACTCGCGGATCATTTTTGTTCCGCACTCCGGACAGGCGACGTCGAGACAGCGTTCGCCGGTCTTGTGCGGGATCTTATGCCCGCAATTGGGACAGACGCAGTTGCCACCGGGCCCGATGCCGGGTTTGTTGCCCCGTCCGCGCCCGCGACCGCCTGAGCTGTCCTCCGGCCTTCTGCGTGCTCCCCGACGATACATGGCGATGCTCCTTTCTCTCATCGGCTGTCGTGAAGAGGGAAGTCGATGATGGATCAGATCGTGTTTCGTCGATCGAATGGCTCTCCCTGGGGAAGACAGGGTGGATTTGCACACGCCGAGTGATGGCCCTACCGTTGGCGGTGATCGCAGCGACCATCATCCCTCCCGCTCGAATTCGAATACCCAATGCAGCACGATTGAAGCGGCACCTCATCCGGCCGTCAACAGGTGTTGGTGCTGCGAGAGGCGGACGTCCTGATCCACGGCCAGAATGACAAGAAGCATGATGGCATTGTCCAGGCTTGTGTTGCGACACAGGTGGGGCTGCTGGGCCTGGAAGAGCATGCTGTCACCGGCCTCCAGCCGGTGCCATTCCTCATCGACCAGGTACTCGATTTCGCCTTCAACGCAGAAGCAGAATTCCTCACCGGGATGTGAAATGGGAGCCTCGCCGCCGACCGCTCCGGGGGCGATCGTCATGAGAAAGGGCTCAAGCATCTGCCCGGGCAATCCGCTGCCCAGACTTTCGATCAAGACTCCCTCTCCACGAGACCGAAGCCGGCTGTTCTTTCGGACGAGGATCGTCGCTTCCTCCCGTCCGGTCTCGAAGAAGTCGGCGATGGGAACGGACAGCGCCGTGGCGAGCTGCTGCAAGGAGGAGACGGTCGGCGAACTTTCCCCACGTTCGATGCGGCTGATGGCGTTGACGGAAAGGCCGCAGCGGTCGGCCAGCGCTCTCAGAGAATAGCCGGACGCCTCGCGAATGTCGCGGATTCGACCGCCTACATGGGGCTGATCTGGATTGGCCATCGCCTCCGACCTCCCTGCGCGCTGATCTCTTGCCCTCCAATATACCATCAAAAGGGACGAGATGTACCACTAAAGGGCACGATGTCCCATCATAGTGTGACAGATGTCACTTTTTCATTGACGTCTGGAAATCTTGGCGATAGGATTGGGGATGAGCCGGTGGGCCCTTCGCTGGGACTCTCGGCGGCTTGCCGGCTCGGAGCCGATCTCGAAGGCCGGCGGGGAGGCCGCATGACTGAGGCACATCCATCCAAGGACAGCTCGAGCGGGGCGGACCCCGGTCACGAGCCCGACGGGCATGAGGAAGTCATCCGACAGGCTCTGGCAACCCTTGCGCACCCCGAGCTCCCTGACCGAAACCTCGTAGAGTTGGGGATGATCCCCTCCATCCGTGTCGAAGGTGAGCGCATCCGCATTCAACTGGCACTGCCCTACCCGAATGTACCTATCAAGGACACCCTGATCGACATGGTCCGCAAGTGCGTCAGCGACCTTGATCCGGGGTTGACCGTGGAGCTTGAGACGATTGAGATGACTCCCAAAGAGCGCGCGATGTTCACCGAGCGCGTCCGCGGGCAGGAACCCGCGCACCGCGGTGGTCGATTGGTGCGTCAGGTGACGGCGGTGATGAGTGGGAAAGGCGGCGTGGGCAAATCGACCGTCGCCGGTTTGCTGGCCTGTGCACTATCTCGTCGCCAGGGCCGGGTGGGCATTCTCGACGCCGACATCACCGGACCCAGCATCCCCAGGCTTTTCGGGCTCAACCAGCCGCCCACAAGCGGACCGGATGGCATCCTTCCTCCGGAGACTGCCACAGGGATAAAGCTGATCTCAATCAACCTGCTGCTCCCCGATGAGGACCAACCGGTCGTGTGGCGAGGGCCGCTGATCGGCAGGACGATCGAGCAGTTCTGGAACGATATCGACTGGGGTGTTCTCGATGATCTCATCGTGGACTTGCCACCAGGGACGGCGGACGCGGCGCTGACGGTGATGCAATCGCTGCCCGTGGACGGCATCGTCCTTGTCACCTCTCCTCAAGATCTTGCCGGAATGGTGGTCCGCAAGGCGGCGAACATGGCCAAGCACCTGGGGATCCCACTCGTCGGATTGATCGAGAACTTTGGTCACGTTATCTGCCCAGAATGTGGTGCACGGATCGAAGCCTTCGGCCCCAGCCGCGCCGCTGAGACGGCCGGTTTGGCAGATGTCCCACTGCTGGGGCGGCTGCCCCTCGATCCCCGACTGGCGATCTTGTGTGATACCGGCAAGATCGAAGAGTGTCGGAATCCCGACTTCGAAGCGATCCTCTCGGCAATTCTCGAGCGCCCAGGAGCGACTGGCGGTGCGCCAATCAGGGCGCCGATGTCGCCTTAGGTTTCGAGGTTGTGGCAGCGGCGGCAAGACAAAGTGGGACCGATCGATCCGCTCTGTCGCTCCGAATTCGGGTAGATAGGAGAGTGCGACCGGCGAGAGGTCACAGACAGCGAACCAGAGGTGTTTCATGTTCGCCCTCTTCGCAGAGGGCACACATGCTGATGTGATCACCCCCCTCGATGATTAGGCTTGCCGAGGGTTCACCCCAACCGGCAACGCGTAAGGCCGAGTCAGTTGGCCGCAAATCAGCGAGCAGACAGAGGGTTTCCAGGAGAGACATGGCTGTCCGGCCAATTGTGCTGTATAGGAATGGAGCGCAGGTATTACGGACGAAGAGCAGACCGGTTGGCCGCCTCGACCGACAGGCCCGGAAGCTCGTCCGCGATCTGAAAGACACCCTGGACGCGCACGAAGAGGGGGTCGGCCTTTCAGCCCCGCAAATCAACGTCCACAAACGCCTCGTTGTTGTCCGGCTGGCGGACCCTGAGGATCCGGCTGGTGGGGTTGGGCCGCCGAAGGCCCTGGTCGATCCGCAGATTATCGAGGCCAGCGATGAGCGCCGCGACTACGACGGGTGTCTCAGCTTTCCGGGCTTATACGGCGAGACCGTGCGGCCACACCACTTGCTGGTCACCGGTCTCGACGAGCGCGGCAAGCCCTTCGAGAGGCTTTTCGAGGGTTTCGACGCCGTCGTTGTGCACCATGAGATTGATCATCTGGATGGCATACTGTTCATCGATCGCATCTCCAGCGTAGCCGACCTCTACACCCTTGTTGAGGATGAAACCGGTCGACCGATGCGCCGCCCGTTGGAGGGAATTCCCACCGGGCCGGAGGGCCTCTCTTCTCGATGAGAATTTCCCGCCCGTGACTTCATGGGCGAGGCGTGCACAACCGGGGAGAGAAGGCCAGAACGACGAAGCAGTCTTGAGGAAAGCTCAGCGGGATGTAGGAGGAGTTGCATGACCGGATCGGGACTACCACTGGCAGGGATGCGGCTGGGGCTGGTCGGAAAGGGGGGCAGCGGAAAGAGCACTGTGGCCGTCTTGCTTTGCCGGGCATTGCGACGACGCGGATATGAGGTCTGCTTCTTAGACGCCGATTCGACCAATGTCGGCACCCATCTGGCACTGGGAATCACAGACGCCCCAAGATCCCTTTTGGACTATTTCGGAGGGATGATCTTCTCGGGGGGATTCGTGAGCTGTCCTGTGGATGATCCCCGCCCGCTGCCGAACGCCAACATCGATCTGAAGACGCTCCCGGCGGATTACTCCGCGCAAAGTCCTTGCGGGATTATCTTGCTCACAGCGGGCAAGATCGGCGAATTCGGCCCAGGCGCAGGCTGTGACGGCCCCATCGCCAAGATCGCCCGCGATGTCAGGCTGGAAAGCGACGCCCTGCACCCTGTCACAGTGGTCGATTTCAAGGCCGGGTTCGAGGACACTGCCAGGGGCGCCTTCACCGGGCTGGACTGGCTGCTGGTGGTTGTGGATCCCTCCACTGCCGCGATCCAAATCGCCATTCACATGCAGAACTTGCTTCTCAAGGTCAGACAAGGCGTCCCACCGGCGACGGCCCACCTGGATGATCCGGATCTGATCGCACTGGCGAGAATGCTCTTTCGAACATCGAAAGTCCAGGGGCTGCTTGGCGTACTCAACCGGGTCAGGGATTCGGAAGAGCAGGCCCTCCTTCGAGCGGGGCTTGACGGCAAGGGGATCCAGCTCGTGGGATGCCTCGAAGAGGACACGCAAGTACGCAAGGCCTGGCTTCGCGGTCAGCCTTTGCCCGACGGATTTGCCCAGGGAGAGCTCGAGCGGGTCCTCACTGCGCTTGAGACGAACACGGTTCCGGTCTTCTGAAGCGCCGCTCGACGGAAGAACGGCACCGTCAGCAACGGAGGGGAACGGAGGATCGATCGGAGATCGCCTATGTGCCAGGCCAAGATCCTGCTCGAAGAATCCAGCGGCGAAAGACTCTTCATGAAAGATGTCGTCCTCTTGCGTGTCGAAGGGGGAACAGTCGTGCTACAGCGTTTGTTTGAAGACCCTGTTGAATTGCACGCTGAGCTGCTCGAAGCGGATTTCTTGAAGCATACCGTCCGGCTTCGCCGCACAGACGAGGCCCGAGGAAGAGGCGAATGAAAGACAAGGGAGTCCATCGGGAGAAGCTCCTGGTCCTGCTGCCCCATTGGATCGAGCACAACTCCGAGCACGCCGAGGAATTCCAAGAATGGGCCGATGGAGCCGGCTCGGCCGCTGGTTTTCTCGAGCAAGCCGCCGGACTGCTTGAGCAGGCAAACCTGTCCCTATCTTCTGCGCTCGAAGAAGTGAAAGCGGCGGCAGATCAGAACGAATGAAGCTCCGGTCCTCTGGCCAGGCCTCAAGCGTCCACCAGCACCGTCGTTGAGGCATGCACCTGGTGATGCCCTGAGTCTCCCCTTCCGGTCTCGGTCGTCAGCGCCAGATGCGCACAAACAGGTTCCAAAGGGAGAATGAGGATTGCCGGGGTAGACCACGAACAGTCGGCGGGTCCGCTACTCTTATTCGGCTGAGTTGGAGCCAACGATGGGCGCCCTCCAACAGTCATCCAACATCCTGATCCGCAAACTCCTCTTACCCGCCGTCGGCATGTCACGCCCGGCGGGCAGTGGGAGGAGAGATATCACACAAAGAGGGGTACACCATGGCGACAACCGACGAGTTGATCAAGGGGTTGAACGAGGATCTCGCCGCCGAGTGGGGGACGGTCATACGCTACATCTACCAATCGGGCAAGGCCTTCGGCTTGACGGGCGAGGAACTGCGCGAGATCCTGCAGGGCGAGATACAGGACGAGCTTGGTCACGCCAGCTTCCTGACGGACATCATCATCGATTTGGGCGGCGAACCCGTCACCGAGCCCAAGCCTTTCGAGAAACCGGACGGGCTCAAGGCCATGCTTGAGCTCGACCTCCAGATGGAGAAGGCCGACGTCGACAATTACATGGCCCATTCTGAACTGGCCGACGATCTCGGATTGGTCGAGCTCAAGCTGAAGCTAGAGGAGATGGCCGCGGACGAGGCCGGGCACGGGCGCGAACTACGCCGGCTGATTCGAGGACTGTAGTCGGAGTTGAGCAGGCACGAGCCGAGCCGGCGTCTGTGCACTTTGAGACGCCAGGCAGACGATGGACGGCGGACGACAGCATGACCGGAGACCGGAGACTGGGCAGCTGGCGTGTTTCCCGTCTCCGGTCCCCCGTCGCCGGTCTGCCGTTAGTCATCCAGCGTCTGCCGTCCATCGTCCGCCATCCGCCGTCCAACGAACCGCTCATCCGAGTTCGCCGACCTCGCATCCCGCTTCGCCGCCTCCAACCAACCCAGGCGCAAGTCGACACCAGGCCCGTCGAAATCTGGGACGTAAGGTTTTACGTCCAGGAGGGGCGTGCCTTCGAGGATGTCCACATTTCCCAACCGCAGTGTGTTGCCGTCGATTCCCTCCAGGCGGACGACGGATAGGCCGATCGGGTTGGGCCGCGTCGGAGCGCGGGTGGCGAAGATTCCCCTCGGCGCGTCTCCGAGGAACGGCGTGACGGTCAGGTCTGTTCTGCGGACGGCGTGCAGGTGATAGATGAGGATGACATGCGAGAAGCCGTCGAGGTCCTTGAGCCCCTCAGTGAACTCGGGAAGGATCTCGGCGGTTCCCGGTGCCGCCTTCCCTCCCGAGGGCTGGATCGGCATCTCGCGAAGGTCGGTGAAAGGGCTGTGGATGATGCCGATTGGACGGTAGGTGATCTCCATGGCTTGGGCCTCCCCTCAACTGCAGATGATGAATGTCAGACGACGGCAGACCGGAGACGGGTTGGCTGGCTAGTTTCCCGTCCCCCGTCTCCGGTCTGTCGTCCGTCGTCCATCGTCCGCCGTCCCTCGTCTGCCGTCAGCCTTCCGCCGTCCGCTCGCAATCATGTCGGTGTCGGTTCCGGTGTGTCGATCGCCGTCGGGGTCGCCGATGGGGACGGCAGGGGGGTTTCCGTCGCAGTGGGCGCTGGGGTTGGGAACACCCGCAACGGAGTGGCGATGGCCTCGGCGTTGGCCGGCAGACCGTCAATCAATACCTGCCAGGCGATTTCGAGATCGTCGGCGGCGATCACCGGGTAGGCGGGGAGGTTGCCCAGAGTCAGATCCAGTCGGGCGATGACCGCCCTCAAGGAACCGATCTGGTCTGGGGGGGCAGCGTCTTGCAGACCGGCCAACACGTCTCTGGCGGAGAGCACGTCATCCCTGGCCAAGCCAAAATTGCTCTGCGAGAGATACTGCCGGCCGCGCGACAGCAACTCGATAGCCCGCGTCAGCTTCACCTGATAGTCCAGTTCTACCAACAGTTCGGTACGCTGTTCGCTGATTGCGGCGTCGAGCGTTGTCTGCATTTGTTCCAGTTGACTGAGCGTGGCGCTGTGGTCGGCGATCGTCGACTCGACTGCTCCAACCCGACTGTCGAGCGAAGCGAGCCGTCCCTGGAGATCCGAGACCTCCCCACGCGTAGTCGCCAGATCTGCGGCTTGCTGAGTGGCGATCACACCGATTTGCAGAGCGTTGACCTCAACCGGTCGAACAAATCTCTCGTACAGATAGGGGATCCCAAAGTACGCCGCTGCTCCGATACCCCCGACGACGGCGAGTAGAACCACGAGCCAGATGAAGATCCGTACGAGGTTGATGAACGCCTTGCCCAGACGACTCAAGAAGCCCGGCTCACGCGTACGGTCGCTCCTACTCTCTTCGGGAGCCTTGCCTTCAAGAATGGGAACGGGGGCCGGGCCGGTGGGCGTCGCCCCAATCTCAGACGTCGCCTGGAACCGCTCGAAGTGCGCCGCCTGGAGTTTCACCAGCAGCTTCTCGTCCAGGCCTTTCACCCGAAAGACATCGTCATCGGTCGAGAACGGCCTGGCGGAGATGATGTTGCTCGCCAGGGTGCCTCCGATGCCCGGAAGTTTCTTCAGCTCTTCATCATCGGCCGTGTTGAGGAACTTGAGGAAGCTGGACATATCGACATCTCCTAAGGTGCGATACACACAGGACCGCTCCAAGGCGTCCTTCGGCCGCTCTAAGCCTCGCCGGGACCGACCTGGAAAACTCTGATGCGGCCCTTTTCTTCCAGATCAGCCTTGAAAGTCTCGATTTCCCCGCCCCTGAAGAGGCTTCCTCCAGGACGACGGGAGGGTTGACCGATGATCATTAGCTCCGCTTGGGTCTCAACGGCGAAGCGGAGCAATTGCTCACGAACATCTCCTTCGCGGAGGGCGTATTCGGCCTCACGCACCCCACGCCGCTGAGCGCGATCGCAAAGGATCATCATGGCGAATGTCGCCATCTCAACCAGTTCATTGTAGACGATGCTCAGGGGACCCACAGTGGCGTGATCAAGAAACTCCGCGTTAACGACGCGCACGAAAGTCAGTTTCGCATCGTTCTCCAAGGCCAGATCGATGGCCCGCGTAACAGTCTCCCGACTCCCGGGTACACCCCTGACAGCACAAACGATGTGATTGACCTTGTCTGCTGTCATCCGGTGGTCTTCCGTCCTTCCACTATTGGCCCATGCTGTGAAGCGTGATGAAGCGCACAATCAACCAGATCGAGGCCAGTCCAACAGTGATCACCAACGCCGGGAAGCCCTTCTTCATGAAATGTTCGTAGGTAATGGGATACCCCGCCCGTTCGGCGATCCCGGCAGCGACCATGTTCGCCGAGGCGCCGATCAAGGAGCCGTTGCCGCCCATGGCCGAGCCGACCGACAGGGAATAGAACAGAACCTTGCTCCCTGCTCCCGGCACTGTGGTGGTGAGGTAGCCGATGACCGGCAGCATGGCGGCAGTAAAAGGGATATTGGCGATAACCGTCGATAGCAGCGCGCTGGACCAGGTCACCACAAGGATCGCCACGAGCAGGTTCCCGCCGACAAGCCGCGCGATCCCGTCGGCGATGAAGCTTACCAGACCTACCTCCTGGATGGCGCCCACAACGATGAAGAGTGCGATGAAGAACACCAGCGTCGTCCAATCCACGGCCTCGATCATCTCCTCGATATCCGGCCGAATCCAGATCAGCAGCGCTGTCGCTCCCATCAACGCTGTCATGGATGGCAGCAGGTTGAAATGCTCGCCGCCGATGAACAGGACGAGCATGGCCAGGCCGACCACGCCGGCCTTTCGGAGGTGGTCCGGTTCGGTGATGATCGCTCTTTCGGCCAGCTTCTTCAGAAGCAACTCGGACATCTCCCCTTCACCCTTGCTCTGCAACTCATTCCGGTAGGCCAATTCACTGTAGATGATCAGTCCGACCATGGCCACCAGGACAGCTGGGGTCAGATTGGAGAGGAAGGAATTAAACGAAATCTTGCCGTACGAACCGATCAGGATATTGGTCGGGGTGCCGATGAGGGTGCTGATTCCGGCCACGTTGGACGTCATCACCTCGGGCATGAGCAACGCCAGGGGGTTGATACCGAGCGCCAGCGCGATCTGGACAGTAATCGGTGTCATCAACAACATCGTGGTCACATTGTCCAGAAAGGCAGAGGCGATGCCAGCGATAAGCATCAGGATCGGAACCAGGAGCCAGATCCGTCCTCCGGAGAGACGGTACGCCTTGTAGGCCAGCCACTGAAAGATCCCCGTGCGTTCTACAGCGGCGATAATGATCATCATGCCCATTACAAGGAAGATCACATTCCAATCGACATACCGAAGCGCACCGGGAAAATCGAAGATGAAGAGGTCACTATATAGGGGCTTTCCCAGGTAGCTGAAGGCGAAGATGACACTCGCACCCAGGAGCGCCGCCAGGGTGTTGTGGAAATCCCCGCGGGCAATCAAAATGAGCATGCCGACGAACACGGCCGCGGCGATCCAAAATGAAGCGCTCACCCGTCGAAACATGACCGTGTCCGGCAGGGCGACCGGCTGTCCGGCGCGCAGACTCGCAGTCGCGGTCGTATCCAGAGGAATATCTGCACTTTGAAAGTGCTCGCGCTCGATGTGAACCGCCAACGCTTCGGGGAGAGGTCCCGATATCGGAAGGACGAACTCTCCGTCCGCCTGGCTGGTGGAATCCGCCAGCGACGCACTCGTTCCCGGGACGATCAGCGATGCAAGGGCTCCACCTATGGGCTGTCCCTGACGGTCGTGAACGCTCCCCACGACCAGACCCTGATGCATGGATGTCTGCGCCCCGCTGACTTCGGCAGATCTGGCCAGCAACAACATTGCGATGCCAAGGGACGCAGTGACAAGGATCAGGCGTCCGTGCTTACCCACTTGATGTTCCTTCGGGAAGGATCACCTTGGCCCCGGTCTGCTCTTCCACTCGCTGAATGAATTCTCTCAAGAGGTCCTTGGTGAAGACGCTCTCCTCCATGTGGAACTTGGGCTGGCCGAGAACGAGATACTCGGCGCCGATCTCGTGGCACACTTGACTGATTTCGTGCGCCACACGCCCGTGGCGGACGATGCCTTCAGCCTCGACCCCTTGCGCCGCGGCTCTCGTCTGTGCCGTGAGCAAGATGAACTCGCCCATCTGCTGAAGCTCGTGTGTGATGGTCTGCACCCGGCTGCTTTGGGTGTGATCCAGGAAATCGAGATTCACAACGTAAAGAAACGAGAGAGGCAGGCCGGTTTGCTTGGCCAGGGCGATCGCCCGGTCGAGCGTAGGCTGGCTGGCTGGACCTCCTCGCACGGCACACACGATCCCGCTCACAAGTGAATCCTTTCCAGAGGAAAGTCAGAAGGTTGTGATCTTCCGTCCGCTGCCCATCAGCGTCCGAGCCTTACCCCGCGCTGGCATGGCAACCGGGCGGCGCGTACGGCACTCTTTACTCTACAATGCTTTCGGGCGCATGCGAAATGCCAGGTTCATGCAATTGTCGCCATGGGCAGGCCAACCTGGTGATTGCTCCAAGCCCGCCTTCCGAGACTCGGCCGCCGGCCGATCTAGGTCGGTCGATGGATCCGAGCTTCAGACGGCGTCCGTGAGGGGACTTGAACAGGCCCGGCCAAAACCGAAGGTGGCCTGGGTACATGCCCTCCTCAGATGAGGTCACGATTGGGGTAAGGATCCCAGGCAAGGCAAGCTCCACAGCTGGCCGAGCGTAGGGCCGGTCAGCCAGCTACCCGATGATCACCCTCCGGAGGAACCTGTTTCGACAGGCTTCATCGCAAGCGGGATTGGCCGATCCCCACTCATGGAAGCAGGTCGAGACACGCAAATGGGCACCGAGCCACGGAATGGCTCGGTGCCAGTAGATTTCCGCGGATTGGGGCCTAGCGCCCGGCGCGGATTCTCGGACCGCTGAAGGGATTCCCAAACAAGGGTGCAAACACGCACACATCAAACACGCCGGCCAGGAACGGCACGGCGCCGATCACGGCCACAATGATGCCTGCCGTCCCGCCCAGGCTCAGCAGCCCATAGGCGATCAAGGCGGCTCCGGCCACGACCCGAACGATGCGGCCCGTCGTGGAAGCCATGAATGCAACAAAGGGATTCATTCGACCATCTCCTATCTTCTGGGTTTTCAGATTGACCGCAGTATAGAAGAGACAGCTCCCTGTGTCTGTGACAATGTCACCCTTCGGCCAGGCTTCTTATCGGATCGAAGTCCAGGACCTCGACCGCCCCCCGCTCCGTCCGGATTGCACCTCTACTCGAGAAGTCCTCCAGAATGCGGCTGATCACCTCACGTGAGCTGCCCAACTCCGAGGCGATCTCCTGATGCGTCATGCGGACAGGGTTCTCTCGTTCTGATCTTGCCAGGAGAAGCGAGGCGACTCGGGCGTCGAGGCGTCGGAATGCCACCTCTTCCACAATTCCCATCACGCTAGCCAGCCGCTGTGAGACCAACTCGAAATAGAAGTCGCGCCAGAGCTCGTGGCGGCGGACCCAGTCGCGGAAGGCGTCGGCCGGGATCATGACCGCCTCGACGCTCTCTTCAACGGTGGCGATGGCCGGGAATGATTGGAGACGCAAGATCGCATTGGCCGTCAGCACGCACGACTCGCCGGGGCGGAAGCGATACAACGTGACCTCCCGGCCTGTCTCCCCGATCTGGTAGACACGCACAACGCCCGAGAGCAAGAGGGGGATTGCCTGAACGCTGTCGCCCTCGACGAAGACATCTTTGCCGGGCGGGATGGAGGCAAGGAAGGCGTTCTCCCGGAACTCCCGCACCAATTCGGGGTCCGCTTGCTTCAACAGCGGTAAGGCCCTGGTGATGCGCTTGAACTGTGTGTCATCAATCATGGATCACACTCGGACATCGGACGTTGGACGGCAGACGACGGACGGCGGACGGAAGACCGGAGACCGAAGGCCGGGGACGGGGGACCGGACGGCTGACGATAGACGATGGACGACCAGTGCAGCGATTCCATCCATGTTCAGTCCTCCAACTTCCTCCCGAAGTCGTCCGTCGTCCGAGGTCTGCCGTCGCCTGGGCCGAAGCCCGGGCCCACGATCAATCCAGCGCGACGGTCGGGACAACTCGCCTCCGACGCGCCCGCAGATTGACCAACGCGATGCTGGCGACGACCAGCGCGGTCCCCAGGATCAGCCGCAAGTCGGCGACCTCATCGAGGAAGGTGACCCCCAGGATGACGCCAACCACCGGAAACACATACGTCACCAGCGTCGTACGAGTCGGGCCCCAGTTTTTGAGCAAGAAGAAATACAGCAGGTAGGCCAGGCACGAGCCGAGCAATCCCAGCCAGACCAAAGCCAGCCAGGTGATCGGTAGAGACGGGAATTGGACCGGCCTCTCAGCGATCGGCAATGCCATCCAAAGCAAGGCATCGGCGACCAGCAGACTCATCAGCGACTGAACCAGCGGGGCGTGGCCGCTCATATGCCGGCGCGTGAACGTCGCCGCCGTGGCATAACATGCCGCCGCCCCCAGAACGGCCAGTTGGCCGAGGAGGTCGTTGCGCATAAGCGCGCCCGGTTCGAGATTGCGCGTGACGAGAATCAGCACACCGAAAAACCCCGCCAACAAGCCGGCTGATCGCTGGAGGTTAATCTTCTCGTCCTGTAGCCAGAAATGGGCGATGACGATGGTGAACAACGGCACCGTTCCGTTGAGGATGGCGGCCAGGGCCGACTCGATGTGCGTCTCGCCCCAGGAGATGAGCGTGAAAGGCACGGCGGTGTTGACTGTCCCAAGGAAGATGAATCCCAACAGGGCACTCCGATCAAGGGGTATCCTCTGCCGCCTGATGAGTACAATCAGCACCAGCCCCGCCAGACCGAAAAGCACACGTAGAGCGACCAGCATGAAAGGTCCGATCTCGGCCACGGCGACCTTGATCCACAAGAACGAAGAACCCCAAATCAACCCCAACAGGACAAAAGCGCCCCACTCCCTCACCCGCATTGGCAAGCCCTCCTCAAGGCTGAGTCTTCCCTTTGGCTACGCACTCTATCTGCGAGAGGACGATGGACGGCCGACGATGGACGACGGAAAGACCGGAGACCGAAGACGGGGGACGGGGCCAATGCCTGGTTCTCGGTCTCCCGTCCCCGGTCGTCTGTGGCCCGCCGTCCACCTTCTGCACCCTTCAGAATCGGTCAATGACCGTGACCCCGGTCCCGCGGAAGTCGTCCATCGCGACCAGAGCTTCCAGCGACTCTTCCAGACTGATCCTCTTCTGCACCAGCTTGTCCGGCCTGAGTGCGCCGCGCTGGATCATCGCCAACAATTCCGGGTAACGGTGCGCCTGCATTCCATGACTCCCCAAGATCTGCAACTCCCTGGCGATCACCAAGTTCATGGGGATGGGCGCCTGCCGGTGGTCCGCCGCCATCAGCCCCACCTGTACGTGACGTCCTCGTCGCCGCAAGTTGGCCACGGAGTTGAAGCAGGTTTTCGGGCTGCCCAAGGCATCGATGGAAACATGGGCACCGCCGCCGGTCTGCTGAACCACGGCTTCTACGATGTCGACCCTTCCCGTGTCAAGGATCACCGCGCTGGCGCCGACAGACTCCGCCAGCGCCAGCTTGTCTTCGGAGATATCGATCGCGACCACCCGGGCGCCGAGGGCATTGGCGATCATGATGCTCGACAGCCCAACACCCCCGCAACCATGCACTGCCACCCACTCACCTGCCTTTACCCCGGCTTGGTCCACCACGGCCCGGAACGATGTAGCGAAGCGGCAGCCCAGGCTGGCGGCGCTGACGTCGTCCAGGCCATCCGGAAGCCGCACCAGATTGACCGCGGCGTGATCGATCGCCACAAACTCCGCAAACGACCCCCAGTGGGTGAAGCCCGGTTGAGTTTGGCGTTCACACACCTGATGGTTCCCTGAGAGGCATTGGGGACAGCTGCCACAGGCGCACACAAAAGGAACTGTCACTCGTTCCCCGACGCGCCAGCCTTGCACTTCCTTCCCGAGCGCACTGATCTCACCAGCGAACTCGTGGCCGGGGACGTGGGGGGGCACAATATCGGGGTCATGGCCCATCCAGCCATGCCAATCGCTGCGGCACAGCCCTGTCGCCGTGACTCGAATGACCGCTCCGTGCCTCGCCGGAGAAGGATCCGACACGTTCTCAAGCGAAAGCGGCTTCCGAAAGTCCTGATAGAGCGCGGCTCTCACGAAAAACACACCTCCAACCGTCCTCGCCTGGCGATCACAAGCCGACCGCAGGAGATCGGAGCGGAGAGCAGGAGCATCCCTCGGGCCTTGACAGGACCGGCGACCGAAGACCGGGGACGGGGCGAAAGCCAAGTTGCCGTCTCCCGTCCCCAGTCTCCCGTCGTCCGTCGTCTATCGTCCGCCGTCCATGCTCGGATCACTTCGCCGCCAACCCCCGGAGGAATGTCAGCGCCTGATCGACCGTTTCGATCTTGACGACTTGAATGTCCCGAGCCACAGCGACTGCGTCGTCGTAGTTGTCGGCCGGGCAAAGGAAGTATGTCGCTCCAGCGGCCTCCGCAGCAGCAACCTTCTGCTCCACCCCACCGATCGGCCCGACCGTCCCATCCAGCGAGATCGTCCCGGTTCCCGCGATCCGCCTGTTTTGGGTCAGGTCCTCAGGCGTGAGCAGATTGTAAACGGTCAGAGTGAACATCAGGCCCGCAGACGGCCCGCCGACGATCTTCTGGGAATGGATCTCGACCGGGAAGGGCAGATTGACGTCGAAACCAGCCGGTTGGATGACGATCCCGATCCGGCGCGAGTCACCCGGCTGAGCCGGTGTGATCAGAGGCACATCGACCTTCCGTTGTTCACCTTGGCGCTCAATCGTGAGCTGAACTTCCGCGTTCCCGTTTTGGGCCTTGATCCGATCAACCAGCTCGGACGGCGTGAGAACCGAATCTCCATTGACCTGGATGATCACGTCCCCGGGTTGCAGTATGCCGGTGGCGTGGCTGTCCGGCTGGATGTCAACCACCTCGATCCCTTTGCCGATGAGGTCGGCGCTGAACCCCGCCAGACGCATTCCCACCACGATGGCGGTTGTCTCGCTCTCATCGAGCATCTCAAACCCCTGGCGGGCCTGCTCCTGGGGTGTGGTGTCCTCGGGCACGATGATTTCCGGTGGGACGATGTTGACGACCGGGCTGACCTTGCCGATCACCCATTCGCCGGCCGTGATCGGCGTCTGCACGAGCACGCTCGTTAGGATGAAGGTGCCCGCGGGCGGATGCAGATGCTCGGGCGGGATTTGCACCATCGGCTCCACTGAGAGCGCCGCCCCTGGCGCCTCAAGCCCATCGTTGGTCAGCACCAGGCTGAAGGCGACCAAAACCTGGCAGAGAATCGTCAACCCGGCAATCAGGATGTCGGCCGGGCGGCGGTCTCTGCCGGGTGTGTTGGGAGGCGACTCGGTGACGTCGCGCGGTGGCGAGCCAACCGACAGCCCGGAGATCACCAGGATCACAAAGCCGATCGTCACACCACCCGTGGCCCAGCTGAAGCGCGCATGCTGGAGGATGAGATACGCTGCCCAACAACTCAACCCGCCAGCCAGAATCCATCCGCATCGGCGTGCAATCCGTACGGCACGCGGGGGTCGGACTCCCACCTCCCAGATGACCGCTTTGAGGAATCGTCCGCCGTCCAGAGGATAGGCCGGGGTGAGGTTGACGGCGAACAGCCACATGTTGAGAACGAGCGCGAACAGGGTGACGGCGTTGAGAACGCCGTTGAGTTGGGCATTCCAGACCAGATAGACAAGCCCTGCCAGCGCCAGATTGAATACCGGCCCGGCGAGTGCGATGAATGCATCCTCACGGGGTGAGGTCGAGTCGGGCCAAGCCTGGGCCGCGTCGCCGACGAGTGAAAGGTTGATCGCCCCCGGGATTTCCACCTTCGTTGCGCGCGCCATCAGGATGTGGCCCAAGACGTGTGCCGCCAACGAAACTCCGACGGAGACGACGATGAACCCTCCGGTGATCCACATTTGGGCTGGCGCCAGCGTCCCGCCGAGGATCGGAAGGTAGTAGACCTGGATGAGCCATAGGCCGACGGGAATGACCAGGATCCAGGAAATGTTCGGGGCGACCCTGATTCGACCCACCCGAAATGAGAGGCGCGAGTGAAAGGCGTTTATCGCATTCATGGGCAATGTCGGATGATTGTATCAGTCCGGCGCTCGACGACGGACGGCGGAAAGTGCACGACCGAAGACGGAGGTCCAAGGACGACGGACGATAGACGATGGACGGCAGAAGAAGGACGACCGGAGACCGAGGACAGGGGACGGGGCAAACGGACGCCGGACCACAGGCGATGGGCGACACGAGATGGAGGATGGGGGACAAGGAGTGAGGGTGGCGGGCAGAGAAGCGGAGCATCCTGGTCCCGCCTCAAAGCTGAGATGGATCACTCACTATTTGCTGTGGGGGAGCCCGCATCCCCGGCGGGAAGGGTGAAGGTGACCGTTGTGCCCTTATTGACCTGGCTCTCGAGCCAGATCCGTCCGCCCTGCGCCTCTACGGCCCGGCGGCAGAAAGCCAGTCCAAGCCCCGACCCCTTGAACCCGCCGGTCTTCCGGGCACCGATCTGGCTGAACTTGTCGAAGACCTTGTTCAGCCACTTCTCGGGGATGCCGGGGCCCGTGTCGGTAACACTTATCCACACTCGGCCGTCTTCCATGCGACCCGCCCTCGCCACGACAGACGCCTCGGGCTGGCTCACCCGGATGGCATTCGCCAGTAGATTGACGATGACCCGGTTGGTCAGATCCGGGTCGGCGCACAGTCGGAGACCCGGTTCCGAGAGATCGCTCACCAAAATCACCTCACGCTGGGTCGCCATGTTGACGACCTGCTGAAGGGACGCTTCGACGATCTGCTCGACGCCGGTATCAACCGGGTTGACCGGCATTGATCCATGCTCCAGTCGTGCCAGATCCAGAAGGGAGTCGATCAGAGTCAGCATCCGGCCCGAAGAAGACAGCACCGTCTGAATCACAGTCGTCTGCGATTCATCCAATTGATCCCCGGATATCTCCTTGAGAGTTTCGAGCCCGGAGATCACATTGCCCAGCGGCGAACGAAGGTCGTGGACGATGAATTGACTGAGCTCGTCCTGTCGGGTCCTGGAGGCCTGCAAGGCGGCCAGGGACTCAGATACGATGAGAAAGAACCCCAGCCTGACAACCGCGTTCCAATAGGGGATGGCAGCCATTGAGTACACGTGATGGGAAAACAAGTCTGCCGCGAGCCATGTTGCCGATGCAAGTGCTGCGGCTAGAATGGCAGGCCTCTGCCCTACCCACCATGACGCCATCGATACCGGCAGGAGGTAGAGGATCGAGATCGAGAGCTCTGTTCCGGTGATGTAGTCGATCGCGCCGATGGCGACGATAAGGCAGAGGCTGATCCCATAGACGACCGGCCTGGGGGACTTGCGGAGAGACTCGGACACTTTCACGGAGGTCCTCCTCCGGCCGGTGGTGGGATGAGTCTAGCGTTTCCTCCTCAGGACGCCAGTCGGACGCCAAAGCCCTGATCGACCGCGGACGACAGACCCCGAGAAAACAAGAACCCATGCGGAGTCCCAGTCTCCCGTCTCCCGTCCCCCGCCGTCTGCCGTCCATCGTCCGTCGTCCGCCTCGCGATCAGGCTGACGCTCCCGAGTAGTGCTGGATCCCGATGCGCCAGAATGCCCTCGAGGCGATCAATAGGACGATGGCCAGCCCAAGCGCGGCCAACAGCGTCGGGAGATCACGCCGGCCCGTCAATGCCTCGGCCGGGATGGTTGTGGCGAAGGCGACCGGCACGAGAAACGTAAGGCCGTAGCGCAGCCATCCGGGATACAGACTGATCGGCCAGCGGCCGGCTTCGTACATGCTTTGAAAGATCACCAGGATGTTCTCGGCGCGCACGAACCAGAAGGCAGTTGTTGCCAGGATCAACCAGAAGGCGTATACGATCGCCACCCCGGCTATGAGCATTGCGCCGAACATGACGGCTTGCGCCCCACCTACCCGTTCCCCCAGTCGGGCCAGGGCGACGACAAGAACAACAGCGCCCAGAACCACGTCGATCGCACCCCATATATCCACCGCCTGCACGCTGACCAGGAGCTGGGCGTCCTCCGGTTTGGTCAGGGTGAAATCGAGGGTCCCCTCACGAATAGATTCGATGAATGCCTCCATGCTGGGCTGGATCACCAACCCGATAACACCACCAACCAGAAAGTACACGCCGAGCAGGGCCACGATCTCCTCGGGACGCCAGCCGCCCAGGTTGTCGGTGTAGCCAAAGACGACGGCCAGGGCCCCCAGGGCCGTCGCCAGCTCGAGGACGGATTGGAACAGACGGACGAAGAAGTTGGCTCGGTAGGCCAGCTCGTTCAACATCCCTACCCTCAGGTACGTCCAGAGCAATCGCAACGCCGTCACCCACCCACCGCCGAGTAGGCGCGCACACCAGCGCGCCATACCAAACGCATCAATCCCCAGGCCAAGCCGATCCAGATCATCTGGGCAGCAAACCCTTGCAGGGCTTGGATTGGGCTCAGCCGGCCGAGCAACAACTCGAGGGGGAAGGAGATCATCCAGCGGAATGGCGAAATGGACGCGATTGTCTGAACCCACATCGGCATCAGCGCCAGGGGGGCCATCTGACCGGACAAAAAGAGCATCGCCACGTAGTAAGTCTGATTCATGGCGCTCACGCGCGTCATCCAAAACGCTGCCAGCGCCAGACACCACTCTACGAAGAAGCGCAGGATGAACGCCAGAGCCACCGCCGGCAGGGTAGCAACGACAGCCCAAGGAAGAAAGTGAAAGGCCGGCCTGAAGAGCATCGCCAATCCGAGGGCAGCCAACAGCATCGCCGGGAAGGAAACGGCCTTCGAGGATATGTTATCGGCAATATCGGCGTGAATGGGATGAACCGGTCGCAGCAGGGCAAAGGATAAAGAACCATGACGAACCCGATACTCATATTCGTACATGATCCAGGTATAGGTGATGTGGTTGATGAGCATGAGCGAGATGAAATACCCGGCAAACTCGGTCGTCGTGAACCCGCCGACGCTCCCTCCCTGTCCATTCGATACCACCGTCCAGACGATCAGGTAGATCAGGGGCTCAAGAACCTGGCTGATGAGCCAGATCACCAGGGAGGCACGGTACTGGAACATCGTCGCCAGGGATGTTTTGAACTGCTGGATGTAAAGGTAGACCAGGCCTCTCACGG
Source organism: uncultured Anaerolineaceae bacterium (assembly GCA_964528155.1). Taxonomy (GTDB): domain Bacteria; phylum Chloroflexota; class Anaerolineae; order Anaerolineales; family E44-bin32. The sequence goes on along the minus strand of CAZGRL010000008.1, from coordinate 59,253 downwards.
CGCCTCCTGCTCGAAAACGCGCTCGATCACCTCTTCGATCGGGGGATCCTCAACGGTCAGATCGATCACCGGGAGGTCGGCTAGCAGCCGGCTGGTGACGCGGGCAGTTTCGCTCTTGGGGACGCGCAGGGTGACCGTCCCATCCTCACACGAAACGACCTCGCCGTAGGCGCGCAAGTCATCATCGCAGTCGCCGAGCTGGACGACGATCGTCTTGTCGGCGCTGAAGCTTCGAAGGAGGGCGGAAAGATCCCCATCGTACAGGAGTCGGCCGTGATGGATCACGATCACCCGCCGGCAGAGTGCCTCGACGTCAGCCATATAGTGACTGGTCAGCAGGACCGTCGCATCGTTTCTGCGGTTGTACTCGGCGATGAACGAACGGATGCGACGTTGCATGGTCACGTCGAGGCCGATGGTCGGCTCATCCAGGAACACGACCTGAGGCCGATGCAACAAGGCCGCGGCGACCTCACATTTCATCCGCTCGCCTAACGAGAGATTGCGGACAGGCTTATGTAGGAGCGGACCCAGGTCTAGGAGCTCGGTCAGCTCATCGAGAGTGTGGCGGTATTCGGCCGCGGGAAGGCGGTAGATGCTCTGGTTGAGTGCGAATGAGTCAATCGCCGGGATGTCCCAGACGAGCTGGTTGCGCTGGCCCATTACGAGCGTGATCCGTTGAAGGAAGGATCGCTCCCGCTGCCAGGGCGTGTATCCCAACACGCTGATCTCGCCGGAGGTAGGATGAAGCAAGCCCGAAAGCATCTTGAGGGTGGTGGTCTTGCCCGCCCCGTTCGGCCCGAGAAATCCGACGACTTCACCCGGCCTGAGGTCGAACGAGATGCCGTCGACTGCCGGCACCTTCTTCGTCTGGCGGCGGACCAGGCCGCGCAGCGCCGCGACGACGCCGGCCTCGCGCTCGCTGATGATGTAATCCTTGTGCAAGTCTTGGATGTGGATCGCGCGCTCAGGCATAGTCAGACGACGGACGGCAGTTGGCAGACGACCGGGGACGGGAGACGGATGACCGGTTTCTCGCCCCGTCTCCGGTCTTCCGTCTCCTGTCGTCTATCGTCCATCGTCTGTCGTCCTAACTTCATCTCTGTAGATGGAACGGTACGTCGATAATCACCCGCTGGAAGCCAAGGTGGCGGCGGCTGTACAGCAAGGCCGCCTTGAGGAGCCAGGCCGTCTGGTTGTGCAGCAGCCCCTGCCACCACTTGGCCGGGATGAGCTCCGGCAGCACCACGACCGCCAGTTGTCCGTCGTGGTGCTCGGCATCCGTTTTGTCGAGGAAATCCAGCAGCGGGCGGATGATCGAGCGATACGGACTGGGCACAACCACCAGCGGTATCTCCGGCCAGCGACTCGACCATTCCTGGCAGACGCGCTCAGACGCCCCCGGCTCCAGCTCGATGTATACGGCCGTGACGTCATTGGTGATGGTTCGAGCGAAACTCAACGCGTCGATAATCCCGCGGTGCACCCCGGAGACGGGAACGACAACCCGGAGAGAGGCGATCGGCTGCAAAGGCGGGGCAAGTCCGCGTAGAGACAACTGCTGCCCGACCTTGCGATAGTGCGATCGAATCGGCAGGAACACGCCCAGGGTCAGAGGGATCAGGAAGATGACGATCCAGGCGCCATCGGTGAATCGACTGACACCGATGATGACGACGGTCATCCCCGTCACCAACGCGCCGACCCCGTTGATCAGCGCCTTCCAGGTCCAACCTTGTGTGCGCTCCCGCCACCAATGCACGACCATCCCGACCTGTGACAGGGTAAAGGCCAGAAACACTCCGACGGCGAAGAGCGGGATCAAGGCATGGCTGTCGCCGCCGAACACCAGAATCAACGCGGCGGTTCCGGCCGTCAGCAGAAGGATCCCGTTGTCGAGGGAAAGACGGTCGCCCAGGGCCGTCAACTGGCGCGGCAAGTAGCCGTCTCTGGCGAGGATCGCCGTCAGCCGAGGGAAACCGGCGAAGCTGGTGTTCGCGGCGACGACCAGGATCAGCAATGTTGTCACCTGGACGGCGACGTAGGCCGGACCGCTTCCCAGCAATCGGCGGGCCAGCGCGGAAAGGATGGTCTCCTGGGGTCCGGCCACGACCGCCAGGTAGTGCGTCAACCCCAGGCTGCCGAGGAACAGCACGCCCATGAGGAAGGCCATAACGATCAGAGTCTGGCCGGCGTTCTTGGACTCGGGCGGCTTGAAGATCGGCACGCCGTTGCTGATCGATTCGATTCCGGTCAGGGCGGTACATCCGGCCGAGAACGCGTGCAAGATAAGTAAGACTGTCAGCGGTTGTGTGGGTGGTGGAACGGCTGCCAGAGAACCCGGGCCATCGTGCAATGCTCGCACGGCGCCATAAGTCAGCATCGCCAGGTAGGTGACCACGAACAGGTACACCGGGATGGACATCCCTGTGCCCGTTTCACGTGCCCCCCTGAGGTTGACCAATGCGATGAAAAGAAGGAAGACAAGTGCCAGGGGTACCCGGTGCGACCACAATCCCGGGTAGGCCGAGGCGATCGCGGCAACACCCGCCGTCAGGCTGACGGCTGCCGTGAGCAGGTACCCGATCATGAGCGAAGCGGCGGTCAGCAAGCCCGGGAGCAAACCAAGGTTGCGTCGAGCGACGGCGTACGATCCGCCGCCGTCCGGGTAGGACTGAATTGTCTGGTAGTACGAGAGGGCGACAAGGAGCATCAGGCCGGTGATCGCCAGACCGATCGGCCAACTCAAGGCCAGGCCGGCGCTCCCGGCGACGACCAGGCCCAGAAAGATCTCCTGATTGGCATACGCGATGGATGAGAGCGCGTCCGGCGAGAAGCTAGCCAGAGCACGGATCTTGTTCAGCCTGCGTTCGCTCAGTAGATGAGTCGGAATAGGGTATCCGATCAGCAGTCGTTTGAACCCACCCAGCATGCCTCATTCTCCCTGTCGCGTATGCTCCCAACGGCGCCGCCGACGGCCTGCACCAGACTACACGCAGATGGTGTCAGACGACAGACCACAGACGATTGACGTCTGCCGTCGGCCGTCTACCGTCCGCCCCCTAGATCTCCTGCCCCTTGAACTGGCTCATGTACAGATGATGGTAGAAACCCTTCCGCGCGAGCAGGGACTGATGTGTGCCGCGCTCGACGATCTCTCCCTCGTTGATCACCACGACCTGATCTGCATCTCGGATGGTGCTCAGACGGTGGGCGATGACGAAACTCGTCCGGCCTTTCATCAGGCGCAGCAACGCCTTCTGGATGCGGGCCTCCGTTCGGGTGTCGACGCTGCTGGTAGCCTCGTCCAGGATCAGAATCCCCGGATCAGCCAGGATCGCCCGGGCGATCGAGAGCAGCTGCCTCTGCCCCTGGCTGAGATTGCTGGCACGCTCAGTGAGGTCGGTCTGATATCCATCGGGCAATTGACGGATAAAGGGGTCGGCCTCCGCCATCCTGGCGGCCTGTATGACTTCTTCATCCGTCGCCTCCAGCCGACCGTAGCGGATGTTATCCATCACCGTCCCGGAGAAGAGAAAGGTGTCCTGAAAGACCAGGCCCAGTTGCCGCCTGAGGTCGGCCTTGCGAATGCGACGAATGTCCCGGCCGTCGACAGTGACCCCCCCCAAACCGATCTCGTAGAAGCGCATGAGCAAGTTGACGAGCGTGGTCTTTCCCGCTCCTGTCGGCCCGACTAGCGCCACTGTCTTTCCTGCCGGTGCCTCGAGGGTCATCTCCTTGATCACCGGAACTCCCGGCCGGTAGCCGAAGTTCACGTGCTCGAAGTGCACGTCCCCCTGGACAGTGTCCATCGGGGAGGCATCCGGCTCATCCTGGATTTCAGGTTCGGTATCGACGATCTCGAACACGCGCTCGGCGCCAGCCAGGGCTGCCTGGATGGCGTTGTACATGTTGGCCAGTTGCCGCAAGGGCTGGACGAAATTGCGTCCGTACCCAATGAACGCGGCGATGATACCCACGCTCACCAGATCGCGCAGTGCCAACCAACCGCCGAATCCGGCCAATGTGATCACGAACAAGTTTCCCAGGACGTTGGTGATAGGCATGAGTAGCAGCGCGTAGGTGTTGGCGTAGACGCCGGCCTGGTAGACCTCCCGGTTGCGGCGTTGGAATGCCTCGATGACCGATTCGTTTCTCCGGAAAGCTCTGACGACGCGCTGGCCACTGATCGATTCCTCCATCGCCGCATTCAGCTCACCCAGACTCCGTTGAAGCCTTCGAAATCCCTTGCGTGTGTACCTGGCGACGAACTGCGTGAACCAGAGCATGAGCGGAACGACAAGAAGAGCGACGAGCGCCAGCCAGGCATTCAGCACGAACATGGCCACAAGGATGCCGACCATCGAGAGTACGCTGGCGACGAGCGCCGTGACGTTCTGGGCCACGGCCTGATTGATTGCATCTATATCATTCGTCAGCCGGCTCATCAACTCGCCAGCCGGGCTGCGGTCGAAGAAGCTCATTGACAGCTTCTGCAACTGCTGAAAGAGGTCTCGGCGGATCTGCTTAAGCGCTCGTTGCGAAATCCCAGCCATCATCCAATTGGCGATCGCCTGGAACAGATTGCCGACCACGTATACGACCAACATCAACAGTGCAACCCGAGCCAGGCCGGCCGGGTCCTTTCCGGCGATGAACCGGTCGATCGCCACGCCGATCAGGTAGGGACCGAGTAGGCCGAGGAGCGTGTAAATCAGGACGAATGAGAAGACCACGACCAGGGCGTTCTTGAACGGTTGGAGGTAGGGCAAGAGACGGACCAGCGCGCTGCGAGGGTCCTGGGCCTTCTCGATGCGTCTCTGGCTCGAAGGCCGGCGCGGCCCCAGCACATTGCGAACATCGGCGCGTCCGGGCTTTTCATCCGGCTCGTTCATGCACGCGTGCCCTTCGAGATCTCACCGGCCAAATCTTCGATGTGAAACCCATCTCCGAGCTGTGAGTCATAGATCTCGCGATAGATCGGGCTTGTCTCCATCAATTCCTTATGCGTGCCCTGTGCGGCAATCCGCCCTTTGTCCAGCACCACGATTTTGTCCGCTCGCAGGACGGTGCTGATCCGTTGTGCCACAACAAGGCTTGTATGTGGGAAGGGCTGCGCTGCGAGCGCATCTTGAATGCGGGTCTCGGTTTCCACATCGACCGAGCTCGTGCTGTCGTCGAGGATCAGAATGCGCGGCCGGGTGAGCAGCGCCCGGGCGATGGCCAGGCGCTGCTTCTGGCCTCCGGAGAGGTTGGCGCCCCGGACCTCGACGCGCGAGTCATAGCCCTGGGGCATAGCCATGATGAAATCATGCGCCTGAGCCGCACGGGCGGCGGCGACCACCTCAGATTCGCTCGCCCCCGGGTTGCCGTAGCGGATGTTGTCGCGGACCGTGCCGGAGAAGAGAATGGTCTCTTGCGGCACGACTCCCACGAGCGCCAAAACCGAGCCTTGCCGTACACCGCGCACATCCGCCCCATCGATCAAGACACGGCCGGCCGTGGTGTCATAGAAACGCGGGACCAGGTTGATCAGGGTCGACTTGCCGGCGCCGGTGGCTCCCAGGACGGCGACGGTCTCTCCCGGTTCGGCGACGAGATCGACTCCGTCCAGGACCCGGTCAGCATGGTCGCCGTTGTAGTGGAACGAGACATTCTCGAAGACCACCCTCCCCCGACTCCCGTCCGGCAGAGCCGCGGCATCCGGCAGATCCTGGATTTCGGGGACGATGTCGAGGATTTCGTCCACGCGCCGGGCCGAGGCGATCCCCCCGGCCCACACGTTCGAGAGCATCGTCATCAAGATGAGTGGCGTCATCGTCGTCAACAGGTAGTTGGTGAAGGCGACGATCTGCCCGACGGTGAGATTCCCACCGATGGCCTGCAGCCCTCCAGCCCAGATGACGATCACCATCCCGATGTTGACAAACACCGTCAGGGTCGGCGACATGCTCGACATGAACTGCATCACGCGGATCGAATTGGCCGTGAAGTCTTCATTGGCTGATTCGAACAGCCTCGCCTCGTGATCGGCACGCACAAAGGCCTTGACCACGCGTACGCCGGCGATGTTCTCCTGCAAGACGGTGTTGAGCCGATCCAGCTTCTGCTGCGCCAGTCGGAAGAGCGGCTCGGTCAGGTGAATGAAGAAAACGATAATCACAGAGGTGACGAGCAGAAGGGGGAGCATCGTCAGTGCCAGGCTCTTGCTGGTGCTGACCATGAGGATCAGGCTTCCAAGCATGAGCAAGGGGGCGCGTGTCCCAATGCGCAAACTGACCTGGGTCAGGCGTTGGAGCGCAGTGGCATCACTGCTCAGGCGAACGAGCAACTGCCCGGTCTTGAGGCGGTCGAGATCACCGAAGGAGAACGCCTGAATCTTGCGGAACATGGATTCGCGCAAATCGCGAGCGACGCTCTCGCCGACCTGAACCGACAGCCAGTTGTTGCCAATGGCGAAGATCGTGCTCAAGGCCGAGATACCGAGCATGATCAACGACGTCTGGATCACGACGGACTGGTCGTGCGGAGTGATCCCCTGGTCGATGATCCGCTCGACCAAGCGCGGGATCGACAGGTCCACAAACACGACCGCCGTGAGCAGGGCGAGCGCCGCCAACGAACGGCGCCAGTAGGGTTTGACAAAGCGGGAGAGTTTGAGGATGTGATCCATGGCTGTCGGCAGTGTCAGCCGAGACGAATAAGTCTACCCCCAAGAGCAGACGTCAGACGGCGGACGACGGTAGGCGACCGGGGACGGGAGACGGAAGACGGACGGCATGGCGAAGCGGATTCCCGACCGGTCATCCGTCATCGGTCTCCGGTCTACCGTCCGCCGTCTGACGTCCGTTTGGTCGGTGCGCCAAGAACGTGAAGACGTCCTCCAGCGTCGGCTCAGACGCTTCAACCGATGCGACGGTGATGTCTTGGGATGCAAGCACCCGGGTCAGCGACGCGGGGGACCACTCTTCGGGCTCGGTGATCGCAAGCGCCCGATCGCCATGCAAACGTGCCTGGATAACACCCGGCAACCCACTCAGGGTCTCGACTGCCTCGAGCAAAGGCCGGGCCTCCAGCAACCAGGTCGTGCCGTGGAGGTATTCGGCCTTGAGTGCCCGCGGCGTGTCGAACGCCAGCAAATGACCGAGGTGCATGAACCCCACTCGGCCGCAATGCTCCGCCTCGTCCATGTAATGAGTGGTCACAAACACAGTTGTGTCGTCCGCCGCCAATTGATAGATCAGCTCCCAGAACTCTCGCCGGGCGACGGGATCCACACCGCTTGTGGGCTCGTCGAGGAACAGGAGAGGCGGACGGTGGATGATGGCGCAGCCCAATGCCAGGCGTTGGCGCCATCCCCCGGAGAGATCGGTCGTCGGGCTCTCGGCGCGCGACTCGAGCCCGGCCATCTGAAGCACTTCCGCCAGCCGCCCCGCCTCCTGCGACTCAGGCACTTCGTAGACGCCGGCGTAAAACTTCAGGTTCTCAAGGACGGTCAGGTCGTCGTACAGGGCGAACTTCTGGGACATGTAGCCGATCCGTCGCTTGACACCGTCCGGGTCATTCAAGACATCAACTCCCATGACCTCCGCCGTGCCGGCGGTTGGGCTGAGGATCCCGCACAGCATGCGGATGGTGGTCGTTTTTCCGCTCCCATTCGGCCCCAGGTAGCCGACGACTTCGCCCTGACGGACTTCGAAGGTCACGCCGTCGACAGCGGTGAATTCACCGAACCGCTTGGTCAGACCGTCGACCCTAATCGCGGACGTCGGCGCAATGGCCATCACCCTCCGTCTCCAGTAGATGGATGAACACATCTTCAAGCGTGGGCTCAACCGCCTTGAGGTCGGTCATGGCAATGCCTGCCGTAAGCAGTTCGACCGGGAGCCGCGTCATTGGGCCTTCGCTTTCACGCACCCTCAGGTGAAGTCGATCTCCGAAGGATTGGACGTCTTCGACATCGGGATCAGCCGCAGCCACCACACGGGCGATCGCCTGTGGTTCGGCGGAGAGTTCCAGGATCCGCCCTTCCAGCCGACTGAGCAATTGGCGTGGCTGTCCATTCAACAGCGCCCGACCCCGGTTCATGAACACGACGCGGTTGAAACGCATCGCCTCATCCATGTACGGCGTGCTGACCAGGACGGCTGAGCCGCGGCGGAGCAGGCCGATCAGCAAGTGCCAGAACTCCTGGCGGGCCACCGGGTCGACCCCGCCGGTCGGTTCGTCGAGCAGCAAGACCCTGGGGCTGTGGATGAGCGCCGTCGCCAGGCCGAGTTTCTTCTGCATCCCGCCGGACAGCGCACCAGCCGGTCGGTCGGCGAAGTCGGTCAATCCGGCGAAGGCCAGGAGCTCCTTGGCCCGGACCTCAATCTCCTCCTCCGGGATGTCGAAGACCGCGCCGAAGAACCGAAGGTTCTCGGTCACCGTCAGGTCGCCATACAGGCTGAAGTTCTGAGCCAGGTAGCCGGTCTGCTCTCGCGCCCGCTCGACCTGCTGCGGGACGTCGAAGCCGGCAACCCGGATCCGACCACTGGTCGGCGTGAGCGCGCCGCAGAGCATACGGATGGTCGTGGTTTTCCCGGCGCCGTCGGGGCCGACCAGGCCGACCATCTCGCCCGCTCGAACTTGCAGATCGAGGCCGTCCACGGCCCGGAGCGAGCCGTACATCTTGACCAGCGCCTCGGTCTCGAGGAGAAGATCTTCGCTCATCAACCCTGTCCGAAGGTCACGTCGGCCGGCATGCCCGGCTTGAGGGCCATATCGGGGTTGGAGATGCTCAGCGTGATGGCATAGACAGTGTCCTTCCTCCCCTCAACCGTCTGCACGTTGCGAGGCGTGAACTCGGCCTGGTCAGCGATGCGCAGGACTGTGGCGTTGAAAGCCCGACTGGGATAGGCGTCAACACTGACCTGAGCATGTTCGCCGGGGCGAACGAGTGCGTATTCTTCTTCCGGGAGATAAACGGTGATCTCCAGCGACGTCAGCTGTCCGATCTGAAACAAGGCCGCGCCTGGAACGGTGGTCTCCCCTGGCTGAATGTTGCGCTGCAAGATAACCCCCGGCGTCGAAGATCGGAGTTCGAGCTTCTCAAGCTGCAAGTCGATCGCCTGGACCGCGGCATCCCCCTGAGCCTTGGCAGCTGCCAGGCCTGCCTGAGCTGCGGCAATCCGTGATTGCGCCAGCCGCAGCGCATCCGGATCCGGACCGATCTTGACCTTGGCGAAGTCCGCCTCAGCTTTGGTGAGCGTTGCCTGGGCCATGTCGACCTGGGCGTCCAGAATGGCCTGATCGAGATCTGTCGGAGAGCCGGTATACCAATTCAGCGTGGCCTGAATCACGTCGCGAGCATGACGGGCGTTATAGAGCGCCGCTTCGGCTGCCGCGCGTTTCGGATCGTCGGAGGACAGGTTGCTCACGTGCGATACGGCATCCTCTGCTTCACTGACCTTCTCATTTGCCAGGGTCAGATCGGCCTCGGTGCCGGCGATTGTCTCGGAGCTCGCCCGGTTGCCTTTCGACTGATACGACCGATGACGCTGTGCGTCGTCGAGCGCCTTGCGGGCGTTGGCCAGGGCCAGCGCGGCCTGGGCAGTCACGACCGGGGCGTTGTCCTGCAAGTCTTTCAACGCCTGCTGTGCAGCATCCAGCTCGGCCTGCGCGGCCGCCTGCGCCGCCTGGGCTCCCAGGAAGGCGCTCTGCCGCTGCGACTGCAACCCCATATCGTCCAGCCGTAGAAGCACATCGCCAGCTGCGACGGTGTCTCCTTCCTGGACCGTGACCTCAGCCACCCGACCGGCGAGCTGGGGTGACAACGTGACGATCGTCGCCTCGACCGTGCCTGATCCGACGAGCGGGGTATTCGGGGATGCCGAAGCCCTGGACACCATGCTGTGCAGACCAATCCCGCCTCCGGCTACGACCAGGAGGGCAAGGGTGATGATCCTAAAGCGGGGAGAAGACCGAAAGCCTTTCATGGCAAGTTACCTTCCTTCTCTTCAGAATGAGTCAATTTCTCAGTCAAGCGTCTTACGGAACCGCAGGGCGGCAATGCCCATCAGGGCTACCGAGAAGACAGTCAGGGCAGCCACCTCGGGCAAGAGCAGCTCCAGGCCGGCGCCCTTGATCACGATGCTGCGCACAATGACCAGGAAATACGTCACCGGAAGGAAGCGGCTGATCACCTGCAACACCGGAGGCAAGGTAGAAATCGGAAATAGAAAGCCCGACAGGAGGAAAGTGGGGAGCATGATCGGCATGACCATGAACTGCGCCTGCTGTTGGGTTCGGGCAAATGTCGAGATGACCAGGCCGATCCCCAGATTGGGGAGCAGGAAGAGCCCGGTTAGGGTGAGCAGCAGCAAGAGGCTCCCACGGATCGGCACGCCGAACCACAACGTGCCAAAAAGCAATATGATCACCACATCCACCATGGAAACGATGACATAGGGTGTGATCTTGGCGATCACAAGCTCCCAGCTGCGGATGGGGGTCACGATGAGCTGTTCGATGGTGTCGCGCTCACGTTCCTTCACAATGGCGGCCGACGTCAGGTTCATCGTGGTCATCATCAAGATGAGGGCGATCAAGCCGGGCACCATGTTGTAGCTGCTGAGAAGGTCCGGGTTGTAGAGCACGCGTGTGCGCACCTCAACCGGGAGGGAACCGCCGGTCGCGCCTACGGCTGCAAGTTGCTCGAGGCGGAGGTTGGTGCCGTGGGCCTGGCCGGCCAGGGTCGCGGCCGAGAGCGCCGCGGCGGCCACGGTAGGATCGGATCCGTCGATCAGCACGCCGACTTCGCCGGTGCGGCCTGCGGTCAGATCCAAACCGTAATTCGGCGGGATGATGATCCCAACGCTGGCTTTTCCCCCCTGGATCAGGCGATTGACGTCGTCGTTGCTATAGGCCACGTAGTCGATCGAAAAGAAGCCGGTTGCGCGGAAGGCGTCCAGCAATTGGCGACTGGCCCGGGTATTGTCCTGGTCATAGATCGCGGCAGCGACGTTTGTAATGTCGGTGTTTGCGGCGTATCCCAACAGGACCAATTGGAGAATCGGCATGACCAGGATCATCATGACGGTTCGGGGATCATGCCGCATGTGGGTCAACTCTTTGCGCATCAAGGCTCTCAAGCGTCTCATTTGTTCTCCCATCCTCGCGGGCAACCTGCCCGAAGTTCGTCTTCCCCAATCGATCCGGGCCCTGGATGGCGACGAAGACTTCTAGCCGACTTCTTCGGTCAGAGCGTCCAGGATCTTGTGCATTAGTCTCAGCAGCGTTTCGCATTCCTCCTGCGTGAAACGGCGCAGGAGCAACTCAATCCGCTGGTGGATCATCTCCTCAATCGCTCGGTACATCTCCTGACCCTTGTGTGTGAGCCCGACCCGAACCACTCGACGATCGGTCGGATCGGACAGCCGCTCGGCATAGTCGCTCTCGACCAGCGAATCTACGATGCGGGTCGCCGTGCTCAGCGGCACCTCGACGGCCTGACTGAGCTCACCCATCGTCATCGGCGCTTGAGCTTCGGACAGGATCACCCCGAGCTCGTAGTAGAGGTTGAAGTCTGCATCGTGCTCCGAAAGCCCATCAGGCAAGAACTCCCGAATACGGGCCCGCGCCTGGGTGGCATGTTCAGGCAGGACCGCCCGGAAGCGGTGCTTCAAACGGATCCCCTGGCGGATGATCTCGGCAAAGCGGTCGGCGTAGGATTCGGGTTTAGGGGCCATAGAAAATCCCACCTTGGAAATGTTCCGAAATGGAAACAAATCTTACCGCGACCGGCGGCGAGGTCAATGGTGCCGGGGTACTTCATTCTGAGCTGGGGGGGGATTCTCGGGGGAAGACCGACGATCGACGGCAGACGACGGACGACGGGCTGAGGAGGACCGGAGACGGAAGACCGGGGACTGGACGCTAGACGGCGGACGATAGACGGCGGACGGTAGACCGGAGACCGAAGACGGGGGACCGAAAGGGCATTGTGGTGATCAGGCTCCCGTCCTCCGTCGTCGATCTCCCGTCGTCATTCGTCCATCATCTGTCGTCCGGCTCTGTACGCCGCCAGGATCCGGTCCATTTGGGCATTCACCGCATCATCCACACCGCGGCGGCTGGCATCGGCATCAAACCAGGCTAGTGCTCGCCTGACCCCTTCCCGCAAGGGGATGACGGCTTGATACTCGGGCGCGATCCTTTTGATCTTGCTGTTGTCAAAGACCACGCTCCAGGTCTTGTCACCCAGCAGACTGCCCGTCAACTCGGGAGCCACTCTCACGATGAATTCGGAGGGGATGTGCACGACCTTCGCCTCGACGCCCAAGGCCTCGGCGATCGTCAGGTAAATCTCATTCCAGGTCAGTACCTCGTCTGAGGTGATGTGGTAGGCCTGGCCGATCGCCTGCGAGTTTCCCAACAAGGGCAGAAAGCCTCGAGCGAAATCCTCCGAATGCGTGACGACCCACAGCGACGAGCCGTCTCCATGGATGATGATCGGCCGACCGGCCTTGATCCGATCGGCGAGCGTGTACGAGCCCCAGCCTCCGATTGCCACTGGAAGAAGGTTGTCATACGTCAGAGACGGCCTGACGATCGTGACCGGGAATCCGTCGTCCTGGTAGGCACGCATCAGCATCTCTTCGCATGCGATCTTGTCACGCGAGTACTGCCAATAAGGATTCGAGAGCGGCGTCGATTCGGTGATGATGTATTGCTCGGGCGGTTTCTGATAGGCCGAGGCCGAGCTGATGAATACGAACTGCCCGATGCGCCCCTGGAACAGCGAGAGATCCCGACGGATGTCCTGAGGCGTGTAGGCGATCCAATCCACCACGACGTCGAAGCGCTGCTCTGCGAGCACAGCCCGCACATCCTCAACCTTGTGGACGTCGGCGATCAGACGATGGACGCCGGGCAGGTCGGCCGGGCGCAGTCCACGATTGAGCAGATACAGATCGATGCCGTCGGCGACAGCTTGCCGGCTGACGGCGGTGCTGATGATCCCTGTGCCACCAATGAAAAGCGCCTTCATGATTTATGGACCCCTATCGACGATGGACGGTGGACGCTGGACGACAAGATACCGGTGACCGATGACCGGGCCTTCGCCCCGTCTGCGGTCGTCGGCCACCGGTCTTCCGGTCGTCCACCATCCGTCGTCCGCCGGCCGTCACCCGCCGTCTGTCCTCAGCCCATCCCCGCTCCACCTACCAGCAGTCCGAGCGCCGGGAGGAGGATGCCAACGGCAAAGAGCACCCCAAGTGTCCAGCTCAGCCATCGCTTCTCCGGGTGGTTCACCCAGTAGAAGAGAATGATGGAGAGGAGCAGCGATTGGACCAGAACTTCGACCAGTCCGCCCAGCTGGCGTGCGGTGGGGAA
>CAZGRL010000008.1:0-45866 GCA_964528155.1 uncultured Anaerolineaceae bacterium | reverse complement strand
GGAATGGTCTTGTAGATTAACCCCTCTATCGAGCCCGGGGCCGGTCCTAATGTCGAAAATATCCCGATTAAAACCCGGGTGATCCAACAGACCAGCCATCCGTTTTTCTTGGCGAACAAGACCTCTCGGAGAAGGTAGAAAACGACTCCGAAGAGCACGCCCCGTATAGGTTGGAACAATGGGCCGGCGGTCACCAAGGGATCGTCGAGCTGGCGCATGAAGCCGCTGTAGCCCGGTTCAGCGAAGAGCGAGGCATAGTCGAAGAGACTGGATGCCAGGATCCCCACGACGACGTAGGTCACCGTGTGAACCACAATAGACTTGATGGCGATCAGCCAGAACATGGGTCTTGCGGACGACATCCTTTTCCTCCCTCTCTCGGCGGGCCGAGACACCCGAGTCGCGGGACGCCTGCAGCCGTCATCGACCGGAAGATCTATCCGGCCCCATGGTTCAAGACCGGTTTGCAGTGGCGCCAGATGGGGAGCGGTTCAAGACTCCGAGCGGAACAATCCATGGCAGACCACATTCTTCCCGGCGCGCTTGGCTTCATACATCAGCCCGTCGGCGGCCGAGATCAGGGCCTCTGCCTGCGATGTCCGGCTGAGGTTCGTGACAACCCCCATGCTCAAGGACACTCGCGCATCGACGGCCTTGGTCGACGCATCCAGCAATGTATGCAATTTCGAGGCGACCACTGCAGCCTGCTCCTGATTGGTGTTCGGCAGGAGGACGGCGAATTCATCGCCGCCGAGACGGCCAACCACGTCCGTGCCTCGCAGATTGCCGGCCAGCCCTCGACCAACGATCTGGAGGAGGGCATCTCCCTGAGCGTGCCCGCGGCGGTCGTTCAAGGACTTGAAGTTGTCCAGATCAAGGTAGATCAGAGACAGCGGGTATCCCATCCTGTGAGCACGGAGCAATTCGGCTTGCAGGAGCTCGCGGAACGTCCGCCCGTTGTATGCTCCCGTGAGTGAGTCTGTCCTGGCCAGGTCTCGCTGGGCTTCATGGGCGAGGCGCAATGATGCCAGCAGCTTGGCTACGATGACGAAGAAGCCGAGACGGATCGCCGTGTTCCAGGCTGCCACGGCAGGCGTGAGGCGGCCGGGATCGGCCGCGAAGGTGTTCGCCAGAAGCCAGGCGAGCGCACTCAGGGATGACGCCAGATATGCAATGACGCCAGTGTCGTACCAGGCTTCGATGGCGACAGGCGCCAGATAGAACAAGCTAAGAGAGAGGTCGTACCCGGTTATGTAATCGAGGAGACCGACGAGAGCGATGAGCGCAGCAGACAGCGCCCGCAAGAAACCGCGCGAACGATCTCTCAGGAACGAATTAATCCATTGATCCACACGGCACCATCCCCCTCAAAGGATAGGTGGCTCGTCGTCGGAAGCGTCCACGAGGCACTTTTCTCTGTGAACGCTGCCGGGGGGATGGCCGGCACAACACATCTGGACCCCCTCGCCCGCTTTTCTTCTCGGAGGGGCATCCCATCTTGTTCACGGGAAGGATACGCTGAGATTCTTCCGCACGCTATAGCCGACGTTTCCCGCGCGGGAGGGACGCCGACCACTCGGATCAGGATGCGCTACTGCTCCCGACTCGCAGACGGGCCGCAAGCCGCGGGACGACTTCGTACAGGTCCCCAACGATGGCGTAATCCGCCTGGGCGAAAATCGGCGCGCCTAGCTCGGTGTTGATGGCAACGATGGTCCTGGCGCCCTGGATGCCAACGGTGTGTTGGACCTGGCCCGAAACGCCGACGGAGATGAGCAATTGCGGACTGCACTTCTGACCGGAGATTCCGATCATGCGGTCTTCCGGGAGCCAGCCGTACTCGTACGACAGTGGGCGGGTGCACGCCAGCTCTCCGCTGAGCGCACTGGCTAGATCCATCACGAGCGGTAGATCATCCTTCGAGGCCAACCCGCGGCCGACGCACACCAGACGATCACTCTCAGCGATGTTCGTCTCCATCGCAGGTTTGCTTCGACGCTCGACGATCGTCACTCGAGATGCGCCGAGCGAAGATTCATACGCGACCAATTCAGACGCGGCCGCCACAGGAGTGGCGCGTTCAATTGTCCCAGGCGCGACGGCGATCACCTGCACCCGAGTCCGAATGGCCTCTCGCGCGATCGTGTTGCCGCCAAGTGAGTATCTCCCGGTCACCAGTTGTCCCGCGTCGAGCTCGAGTTCGACAGCTTCACTCACACAGCCGGCATCCAGCAACTGCGCCAGCCGTGGCGCCAGCGCCCGGCCGCGGCGGGTGGCTCCTATCAGAACTAGACTCGCGTCGATTCGACGGGCCATGTCGGCCAGCGCGAGCGCAACAATGTCCTCTTGCAGCGAAGCCAGAGAGGCGGAAGTGTCGTGGTAGATCCGAGCGGCGCCAAATCCCCGGTAGGCCTCGACCCGTTCCCTGGCATGCGGCCCGACTACGACCGCCGTCGCTTCGCCAAGCTCCTCGTGCCGCGCCGCCCACGATAGAAGATCGTGACCCAGCTCGTCCCTCTCGCTGTAGACGAGCACACCGCTCACGGCAAGGCTCCATCATGTTCAAGAGCCCGCACAAGCTCGTCGATCTGCGAGTCCAACTCGCCCTCGAAGAACTTGTTCTTGCGCGAACTCTGGGGTGCCAGGTTGCTGAGCATTTCGACGTGCGGCGTATCTAATTGAACTGCATCCGGTCCGATCCCAAGATCCGACAAAGCCCAGACCTCCATCGGTTTGCGACCCGCCTTGAGGATCGCGGTCAGCGGCGGCAATCGAGGCGTGTTGAGCTCGCTCGTCACCGAGACGACGACCGGGGCGTCACAGGCGACGATCTCAAGCTCCTGCTCGAGGTCACGCGTTGCTTGCACATGTCCGTCCGAAGAGACTTCCAATGCACGCACATTGGTGATCTGCGGCACATCGAGGATGGCGGCCAGGCGCGAGGGCGTCTGTCCGGTGTACTCGTCATCCGAGCCTTCACCCAGCATGCACACATCCCACTCGCCGATCCGCTCGACGGCCGACGCAAGTGTCCGCGCGATAACGTCCGAGCCGGCGCCGACCAGGGAGTTGTCATAGACCAGCACGGCCCGGTCGGCCCCCATGGCCAGCGCCTCTTTGATGCTGTCCTTTAATTTGCCCGAGCCGACGGAGAGAGCGACGACCTCCACTTCACCGAGGCGTTCTTTGATTTGGACCGCCTCTTCCAGGGCGTTCTTCTCAAAGGCGCCCAGCCTGACCGGCAATCCCTCCAGCACCGGCGTCCGACCGTCGCTCTTGAAACGCACCTGGGCCAGGTCGGCGACTTCCTTGACACACACGATGATCCTCAAGATCAGCTCCTCATCCGAATCGATACTGCACACCAAAGCCGGCGCGCGGGTACTCCCAAGACAGCGCTTCGTCCTTGCACACGATCAGACACGTCCCACACTCCAGACAGCCCTCGTAGTCGACGAAGATGTCTTCCGAGTCCGGCTTCAAGCTGTACAGTTTGGCCGGACAAACGAACAGGCATGGTCGAACGGTGCATCGCTCGCGACAGACATCGTGATCGATCACGATGTGCGGTTTCTCGCCGTCAATCTTGAATACGTCTTTCCCCAGTTTCTCTTGCAGATTCACTGGAACGGCCTCACCAGACACCGACATGCCCTACAGCCTCCGCATGCGCAAGAGGTCAACCAGCGCGCTGGACAACGGGATGTCCCGAAGCACGCTCATCCCGGATTTCCATAGCCCCGCCTTCGCATCTTCATCAACTGTGAATAACGACTCTAGGAGCTTCAGCAGCGTTTGGGGGTAGAGCTCGTACAGGCGCGGATTCTCAAGGAAACTCTGCATGTCGGCGAAGGTCGAATGATCCTGCAACACGAAGCTCGCACGCATCGCTGCTTCATACCTGGACAGAGAACCGGCGGAAAAGTCCCTCTCTTGTTTGGCTTGAAGCACAGTCTGCGCCGCCAGTGCACCCGAGGCCAGGGCGAAGTCCATGCCACGGACGGAGATGCCCATGTTGAGGGCCAGCCCGGCAGCATCGCCGACGACGATCAACCCTCCCGTGACCAGGCGCGGCATCGCCCGATTGGACTGTTCAGGGATGGCATGGGCGGAATACTCGGCGACTGAGCCGTCGGAGACGAGCGGAGCGAGCTCCGGCCTGGCTTTGAATTCTTCCAGCAGAGCGCTGGTCTCCATGCCAGGACCGTGTTCGACCATCGCCCGCATTCCGATCACGATCCCGACGGACAAGCTTTGCTGGTTAGTATAAAGGAAGCCACCGCCCGGAATGCCATGCGTAATCGTCCCGAAGAACAGAGAGGCGAGCCCTTCTCCGGGCACGAGCCCGAAGCGCTCTTCGATCTGTCCGGAGGGGAGTTCGATGACTTCCTTGATCCCGAGGGCAAAGTGCGCCGGATCGTGACGGGCCCGCAGCCCGACGCGCTCGGCGGTGAACGAAAGCGCGCCGTCGGCGGCGATCACGACGTCAGCCCGGACTTCATCGCCGCCGGCGATCACACCGACAACCTGGCCCGACTCACGCACTACATCATCGACCTTGTATCCCGACACGACCAGCGCTCCGCGCTCAGTCGCCCGCTCGGCAAGCCAGCGATCGAACACGCCTCGAAGGATCGTCACACTGTGAGGCTGGTCTTCTGCAAAGCGAGGAAGGTGCAGCTCGAGGCTGGCGCCGCCGGAGTCGGCCAAAACCGTCAGCCTTTCCTTGACGACCGTCCGCTCATACGGTGGGGCCGGACTGGCCCCACCCGCCAGAAGCTCCGGATAGTACGGTCGCACGGGGTTGAGATACAGTCGGCCACCGCTGACGTTCTTGCTTCCGGGATAGTCGCCGCGCTCGACGACCAGGACTTCCGCCCCGGCGCCCGCCAGATGATAGGCGGCGCCGAGACCGGCCAGCCCGGCACCCACGACGACGACATCGACTTTCTCAGTCATGCGAGTTCACCATGATGGCAGCCGAAGCGACACCTCGCCGGACGATAACCGGAAGCTTCGTAAAGGCCCCCACCTCCTCTTCCCCCTCCCCCGTCCTTCGACTTCGCTTCGCTCCGCTCCCTGGCCTGCGGCCTGGGCAGGCAGGATGCCGGCGGAGGCTATAGTCATTTTGAACGCATGGCGCAGCTTCGCTGCGCCATGCGTTCAAAATGACTATGTATCACCGATACGGCACCGACTCTTCACCGATGACTTCGCGTGCGATGATCAGCTTCTGGATATTCGTCCCGCCTTCGGCGCCGACGATGTAGGACATCAGTCCGCGGAACGCAAGCCCGAGCGGGCTCTCTCGAGTGTATGCAAATGCGCCATGGTACATCATGCTGTGTTTCACGATCTCGAAGGCCAGGTGCGGCGCCTCCAACTTGCAGATCGAGACGGCGTGGCTGATGTCATGATGCGTATACGATTTCGGATCTTCGTAATGCCGATCGATCATCCAGGCAGTGTACTGCAACCACAGGCGCAGCTGCGCCAAACGCGACTCGTCTTCCGCGATCTCGAACGAGATACCTTCGAACTTCGCCAACGACCGACCAAAGAGCTTGCGTTGCTTCACATACTCTGTGGAAATCTCCAGCGCCCTCTCGCCCGCGCCGATGCACGCCGCCGCCACAAGCGTCCGAGCGACGTTGAAGCCTTCCATGTTCATGTAGAAGCCGCGATTCAGCTCGCCGATCATGAAAGATTCGGGGATCGCGGCGTCCTTGTACCGAAAACCGCCGGTCGAGAGGCCGCCCCGACCGATGTCCTCGAAGAGAAGTGGGGAGACGCCCGAGGTACGGGCGGGAACGTAGGCGAAGGTGAACCCACGGTGGCCGGCGTCCGGATCCGTGCGGAAGAGCGTCAGGTGACCCCCGTCGCGCTGCTCCGTCGTCTCGCGGACGCCGCTGATGTAGACCTTCTCACCGTTGAGGATCAACTTGCCATCCTCTCTGCGAGCGTGGGTCTTGATGTTGGCCACATCTGATCCGCCGCCAGCTTCGGTCGTGCAGATCCCGACGAAGTGCTCGCCTGAGGCAACTTTGGGCAGCAAGTGTTGTTTCAACTCCTCCGTGCCATAGAGCGATACCAGGTATCCCCAGCCCAGGTTGAGCAAGATGTAGACGGGGACCGACATGCTCAGGTCGGCGCGGGCCAGCTCTTGAACGGCGATGTTGGCAAGGGTCATCGCCTGACCTTCAATCATCGAGCCACCGTAGGCCTCGGGGATGGTGATCCCGAGGACTCCCTGCACGGCCAGGCCGCGGATGATGTCGTCCGGGATGCCTTGTTCCTCCCGGTCAATCTCAGCCGCCCGCGGGGCGAGGTTCTTCTCACACCACTCGCGAAGTGTCCGCCTGAAGAGCTCTTGTTCGGATGTCAATCGGAATTCCATAACCGGCCTCCGGGATGTCTGATCAAGCAGTGGGTGCTGGATCCCCTGTCGGAGCTGCTGAAGGGGCTCCCAGAGTATAGCCGACTTCCCTATCTTCCCTGAAGTGAGGGGCGAGATCTCGGTTCACCCTCGCACAGGTGAGAGCCGAGACGCGTAGCGTGCCGAGGCGGACGACTGCGCGACTCAACTTGAGAGGCCATGATGGGCACTGATCGGCCGAGAATGCCTCAGCAATCTGGGGTTTTCGCGCGAGGATTCGAGCGGTTGTGCTTTCAGGCCGGTCGCTCGGCGGGGAAGCCTTCCGACTGCACAAGCTCGCCAGTCTTGGTGATGAGGAGGCACTCAACGCCAGGGAAAGTTCGAACGAGTTCGAGGCCCCGGTCGGGCCCCAACACCATCATGCCTGTGCTGAGGGCGTCCGCCATCGCCGCGGACGGGGCAATGACGCTGGCGCTCGAGAGCTGCATCGGCGAAGCACCGGTCCGCGGATCAAGGATATGGTTCAGACTGAGATCAGGAGTGTACGCATGCAGGTAGTCCCCTGAAGTAGCGATGGCTCCGTCCGACAACGAGACGCGGGCGCTAAGCTGGCCTGCCGGTTGTCTCGGATCTTGAATCCCGACGCGCCACATGGGGTCACCCAGACCTCGAGAGACAACGATATCGCCACCGGCGTCGAGCATCACATGCCCGAAACCCATTCCCTTCAAGACTCGCAGCCCCTCATCAAGGATGAACCCTTTGCCGATGCCATCCGGGGTGATGGCCATCCCGTCCTACATGAAGCGCACGCGTGCCTCGTCGGCCTCGATCGCGGTGTAGTCGACCAGATGCGCAGCCTGGCTCAGCCTTGCAGGCGTTGGCTCTGCTCCGGCTATGGCGGCCTGTCGGATCAGCCGCGCCAGCGGCTCGATGGTCAGATCGAACGCGCCCGAGGTCAGCACGGATATCCGACGGGAGAACTTGAGCAGATCCACGAGGGGCGCGGGCGGTCGATCGAGCGCTCCATGGATGTTGAGTGAACTGAGCGCGCTGTCGGATTGATGCCGACTCAGCAGGGCTTCGAACCCTTGCATCCGGCCCAGGGCCATGTCGGCCGCCTGGTGAGCGGCTGGCTGATCATCGGCGTAGAGTACGAGTTGAATATAGGTCCCCATGAGAAGACGGGTCTTGACGACGCGCGCCAGGCCAAGCGAGGCCAGACCTCGCCTCCCGGCAACAATCGCAAGGCCCGCCGCCAGGCTCGAAAAGCCAACGATCTTGATAAACCCTCGTCGACCGAGGCCCGAGTGAGATGGCGTCATTCCCGAGAGATCCCCGTCACTGATCTTCAAGGACGTCGCCCAAGGTAGGAACTGGGCTCGTTTTGATCTGCGGCTCAGCGGTGGGGACGGGTGGGATCGATGGCGTGGCGGCGTGGGACTCGTCAGCCTGCACAGCGGTGAAGAGGACCGGCCGGGCGGCCTCGGCGCCTTGTTCGGTCATGTTGGCGACCCAGATCAAGACGATCAGCGTACAACTCAAGATGACGAACGCCAACAACAGGAAGCGTTTCGCAGTCATGCTCGCGCCCTCCTCCGGGCGCGCCAGCTCTCGCGGACCCAGCGCCGAAACTCGCCGATGTAGTCCACGACCGGTGCCAGGGGACACAGGTAGCTGCAGAACGGTCGGTACATCATCAGACTGGCGAGGCTGACGGCCACGAGCAGGCCCCACTCGAGCGCGTTGCCCCTCAGGTCGAAAAGGACCGGGAAAGGTTCATAGCTTGCCGCGCCCGGCCGCCTCAGTGCTAACCCCAGGATGACTGCCGCAAGCGCCAATCCCCTCTGGACCCAGATGAGAGCGGAGTGGAGCGCACGCGGCCGGTATGGCTTCGCCCCAGATACGGCCGCCAGGCACTCTTGGTATGCGCCGAATGGGCAAAACCAGGAGCAGTACGGATTCTTGCCCTGAGCGCTGGTGACGAACAGGATCCCTCCAATGAGAAGGTACCAATACAGGTTGGTATGCCAGTCGGGCCAGTATCCGCTGGCCAGCGAGATGAAGTTGGCGATTGTGAGCGGCGCGGTGTAGACGAAGCCGAGGACGATCATCCCTGTCAGCATCGTCCCCCAGCGCACTCGCCGTTTCCACTTACCGTCACGAGACTTGTGCCCGACGTAGCCCGCGGCGAAGAGCAGGATCAACGTCAGCTCCGGGAAACCGAAACGGATGGACTGCTTCTCAGGCGGGACACTTACCTGGAGTCCGTTTGCTGCGATGTCGCGGATCGCCAACCGCGCCGCCGCCGCAACACCGTCAGAGCTGAGCGTTGCACCGCTCACGGCATCGAGGTCCTCTCCGATGTCCAGCGGATCCGTGACACCAGCCCCGATGAACTGCGTGTAGAAGTCATTTGCGCTCAGGAGACGGAAGAATCCCGGAGTCTCATGGTTCTCGAGGACACCCATCCCGAGGACTTTTCCGTCCGGGTCCATCGCGATGAGGACTTCGATCGGACCACCGTATCCGGGGGCACGTTCGGTTGCGGCGTAGGCGATGATCGGGCCCCCGCTCGAAGCCCGCACAATCCATAGGCCTGCCTCTTCGTCGACGACCGCGGCTTCGGGGACGAGCTGCTGAACGAAGGAGATCACATCCGGGCGGCTCCTCAAGCCCCCGATGATCCATGCCGCTACGATGGCCACGAGGGTCAGCGCAGCCAAGAGACGGCTCCGAGAACGCCTGCGTTCTCGAGAGGCAACGGCATTTGAGACTCCGGAGCTAGCTGTACTGGCCATGTTCATGAGCAGTCGGTGTCAACATTGGAGGGAGAGAGCCCGTCGGCTCCCTCCCTCCGGTTACATGCAGATGGTTCGCGACCGCACAAGGGTCGCTTTCGAGATTCGGACGAAGTCGACTCAACTCTCCCCGCTCAAACGTGCCCGCCGGGTGAACCATATGATCGCACCGGCCAGCAACAGTACCCCAAAAACAACCCAGAAGATCGTCGCCGCCCGAGGCTCGAGCTCTAGACCGCTGGCAATGGCGTTCTGCATGAAGAAGATCTCTGCCAGGAACCACAGTGCCCAGAGCAGCCACTCATACCACGACCGACGAGCGATCTCGATCTTGAAGGTTTCCTTTTCGGCCATCGACTAGACCTCCTCGACCGACCGCGTGGTGTCGATCCCCAACTCGGGCAAATCCAGCTTCCACCATTCCTCCGGATCCTTCTGCGCGCCGTAGCCAAAGGCATCATCCATGCTGCGCATGAAGCCGTCGAGGGCGGGCGCCGAAGACACGCCGGCCTTCACCCAGGTGTGGATCCATGACTTGTCCTTCTTGGCGAACGGACACACAGCGAAGCAGATGCCGCAGTTGGTCTGAACACCCTCACGCCAGTAGGTCATGCACTTGGTCGCGTCCTCGAAGTAGGCCCTATGCCCAGGGTTGTTCCAGCCGCCCCGGACCTGCCAGGTGGGTTCGTCCTCGAAGCTGAGTGCCCCCGGTTCACAGGCCTCGGCGCACTTCTTGCAGTGCTTGCAGAACTCCATGATCCCGGCGTCGATCGGCTTGTCCGTGGCGACCGGCAGATCGGTCAGCATCTTGAAGACCCGCACCATCGGGCCGTATTCCGGCGAGATCAGCCGATTCAGCCGCGACAGCTCTCCCAGCCCAGCCATCACGCCGAAGGCCGGAGCGATCCCGAGGGCGTTGGTGCTCGACTCACCTAGACACTGGTAGCCCAGCGTGCGCAGGAATTCCTGTGTCGAGCCCTGGATTTGTCGGCCACGCAGGTAGGTGAGAGATGTCGTCTGGGAGGCAAGCTCCGTCGGCGCCCGTTTTAACGTTTCCTCGGACATCTGGACCAGGTAGACGATGGCGTACTTACAGCTGTTGGGGATGTAGCGCGCCTCGTCGTCCTCGGAGGCGACCGGGTCATCAGTGAAGATCATCTTCTTGCCGTCCGGATCGACCGAGTAGATCAGCCTGCGGGTATTCTCGTCCAACTCGACGAAACCAACTTGAGCCGCGCCGATGTGACGCATGGCGGCGCGCACGATGCGGGCCGCCTCATCCGGTGTCCCCTCCCACCGGGGCACGCCGCGCTCCTCGGGGGTTGCCGCCTTTTGCGGGCCAAGGAACGACTGGGATGGGCCGGCACCCTGGGCCGCACCCAGAGCGTAGTCCTTCAAGGTGTAGCCGGGCTCGTTATTCAGAATACGCTCTGTGGTCCTCTCAGCGTTGACCTTGCTCAGTCGATCGACCTCTTCTTGACCAACGTAGTTGGCCATGCCAGGACCTCGAACGGTGCCATTCCGCTCGTCGTATCGCTGGACCTGGCTCCAATCGACTTCGACGGTGGGCTTGTCAACCGTTTTGACCCACCAGGCCCTCTTCGGCCTGCCGGCCGGATCTCCCATGATGCCGGACTCAGGCTTTTCGGGCGGCTGTGCCACCTTGGTTGTGGCGACGGTCGCCCCGGCGCCTAGCCCGGCCACGCGGAAGAAGTCACGCCGGCTAATGCGCTTGCGCTCCTCTGCCATGCTTTCCTCCTGTTCATGAATCGAACATCCTATGCGCCAAGAGTTCATAGAAACCGTAGCACGGCGTGACGAAGGAGCGTATCGGGAAAGACGAGCGGTCTTGTGGGGGATTTCCTGACACCCGGGCGGGGCTTGCTGTAGCAGATCAGGGGGTCAGGAAGTGGGGTTACTCGGCAGTGTTTCGCAGCAAGCCTGCCCGAAGAGCGAAGCGGACCAGGTCGGCGCGCTGTTCCAGGCCGAGCTTGGTCATCGCCCGCTGGCGGTAAGTCTCGACCGTCTTCGGGCTCAAGGCCAGGCGTTCGCCGATGTCCCGGCTCGTGTACCCAAGCGCAGTCAACTTCAGGACCTCGGTCTCTCGCTGCGACAGTTGTTCGAGGAGCCGGGATTCCTCTCCGCGGTCCAGCAGCTCGGCCACGACCGCGGTCGTGGCGCTCGGATCGAGGAAGCGTTCCCCGGCGTACGTGGCGCGGATTGCCTGGATCAGATGGGTGTGGGTCGAGGATTTCGGGACGAAGCCGTGGCACCCAGCTCGCAGCGCCTGCATGACGAAGTCTCTTCCGCTGTGCATCGAAAGGACGACGATGCGCGTGGCTGACTTCAGGCGGCTCAGCTCGCGCATGACCTCGAAGCCGTTCATATCGGACATGCCCAGGTCAAGGACGAGCACGTCGGGCTCGGTCTTCTGAACCTGTTCGACGGTCGCCCTCCCGGTTTCCGCCTCTCCGACGACGACGATGTCCGGCTGCCTCTCCAGTAACGTCCGCAACCCTTCACGCAGAACCTGATGGTCGTCCGCCTGGAATACCCCGATCGGACCGTCGCTCACCGGCCTTCCTCGAGAAGTGGGATTCGGACTTGGAGACTGGTTCCCGAGTGGGGGGCGGACAAGACGGCCACCGATCCGCCGAGGATTTCAGCCCGCTCCCGGATGCCGATCAATCCCAGGCTCCGGGCTCCACCGGCGCGGGCGAGCTCATCTGGATTGAATCCACAGCCGTCGTCTTCGATTTGCAGGCAGGCTGCATATGGGAGGCGGATGAGCTCAATGTGCACGGATCGACAATCAGCGTGTCGGACGATATTGGTCAGGCCCTCCTGGGCTATTCGGTACAGGGTGGTCTCGACTTCTTCGGGGAAGCGTGCCTTGCCCAGGCTCGAATCGAAACGCAGCTCCAGGCCCGCTTCCCCGGTCATGTCCTCGGCAAGAGTCCTCAAGGCGACTTCGAGCCCAAGCTCCTCCAGCGCCGCCGGCCTGAGACGATAGGCGATGCCCCGAACTCGCTCGATCGTCGCCGAAACATCCCGGCAATATCCCGATCGTCCCCCGGATCCTCCATCGCCTTGAGACGAACGAGCAGGCTCGTCAACGCCTGACCGGCGCCGTCGTGAAGCTCGCGCGCAAGCCTCAAACGCTCATCCTCCTGGGCCTTCATCAATGCCGCCAACAGGACACGGCGGGCGGCTTCCTTCTCGCGCACCGTCGCGTGCAGACGGGCGTTGGCGACGGCTTCGGAGATTTGCGCGCCGATGGTCGAGAGAAGCTCGATGTCCTCATGCCCGGGCTCGGAGGGTGGAAGCCATCGGAGATTCATCACCCCGAACGCCGATCCACGTGCGGTGATCGGGATGCTGATGTGGCGCACCGGGCCGCTGCTCCCGTTCGATCGTAGCGCCTCGTTCCCGCACTCGCGCAGGATCGCCCGACCCGCCAACTCGCCTCGCATCAGCGACCGCTGACATTGGCATGGTTCCCCGTTTGTGTCTTCCAGGGAGGCCACTTCGTCAGGGTCAAGACCGACGTTCGACGCCAGGTGAAACCGGTCGGAGCCGGGCTCCTTGAGAAAGATCCAGCCCTGCTCGAGCTCCATGACATCGAGAGTCGAACGCAGGGCGACATCGAGGACGACATTCAGGTCGAGATCGCGTCCAACGGAAGTGGCGACGTGATTGAGCGCCTTGAGCCGGCGGTTCTTATCAAGTTGGTCTTGATGGGCCTCCGCCAGACGCTCCACCATGTGATTCACTTCGCGACCGACCTCGCCGATCTCATCATGTGCCCAGACTTTGGCTCGCGAAGACAGATCGCCCTGACCGATGCGGCGGACGATCTGGCGAAGCTCGAGCAGCGGCTGGGTGAGCAGGAGCATCAGGACATACGTCAAGAGGATGGAAACGATCGCGGCCAACGCGGTTACCAGGAGCACGCTCCGAGATCCGGCCTGCATGGCGACGCGCACTCGGTTCGAGTCGAGCAACCACGAGAGCCAGTCCGAAAGGCCGGTTCGGATCCAATAATTGAGGCTGAAGCCCAGGATCAAGACGGGCAAGAGCATGATCCCGGCGATCTTGATACGCACCGGGACAGCCAGGAACATCCCCGCAATCTTCGCACGGACCAGCGAAAGAGAATGGACGAGACCGTTCTTCTCTGAACTCAAAGTCGGAACCTCACCTACCTGCTCGGCCGCCCGGCAGTCAGGCCGACCGAAGGCCATCCGCCCGCGATCCGAGTATGGCAAATGAGATTGGACGACTCAAGTGACATTTATCCGCTACGGAACCCCAGGAGGAGGTAGTTCGATGTCGCCTCCGGCAAGCACCAGCGGCCGCCCATCGACCGGATGGGCCACAACCTGGATGCCGATCCCGTACACCGGCGCCAGGATCGATGGAGTGAGGACCTCTTCCGGTTCACCCACGCGCTCCAGCCGGCCGTTCGACAGCAGCGCCACCCGATCGGCGAAACGCGCCACCAGATTGAGGTCGTGCAGCGCTGCCAGGACGGCCAGGCCCGCATCATCGGCCAACGAGCGCACCAGCCGTAGAACGACATCTTGATGGCGCAGGTCGAGGTGGGCGGTCGGTTCGTCGAGCAGCAGGATCGGGGCCGACTGAGCCAGCGCCCGGGCGACCATGATCCGCTGCTGTTCGCCACCCGATAGCTCGCCCACCATCCGATCGGCGAGATCGACCACCTGGGTCCGCTCCATCGCCGTCAAGGCGATGGCGCGATCGGCCGAGGACTCCCGGTCGAGCCAGCTCAGGTAGGGGGTTCGCCCCATGAGGACGACTTCCAGTGCAGTGAACGCCGGCGGTAGTCGTACGGCCTGTGGGACAACGGCGATCAAGCGCGCCCGCTCCGCTGATGAAAGCCTCGAGAGGTCCCTGTCGTCGACGGCCAGCTGAGTATTGGTGATGGGGATCACCCCACTCACGGCACGGATGATGGTCGACTTGCCGACACCGTTGGGCCCGACGACGGCCACAATCTCCCCCGCTCGCACTTCGAGGTCAATCCCGGTCAGGACCGGCCGCTTCCCATACCCGAAGGTCGCCTTGTTGAATCGGAGGGTCGGCATCACCAGACCCTCAACTCTCTGCGGGCGCGGCGCAGCAGCCACAAGAAGAACGGGGCCCCGACCATGGCAGTGACGATCCCGACAGGCAATGTGCGCGGAGCCATCACCGTCCGGGCGATGACGTCGGCGCAAAGCAAGAATGCCCCACCGCCGATGGCTGCGAGTGGGATCAGACGGCGATGATCCGGCCCCCAAAGCAGCCGAACGATATGCGGAACGACCAGCCCGACGAAGCCGATGATGCCGGCGAAGGCGACAGCCGTCGCTGCCACCAACGAGGCGGCGACGACCATCACCAGCTTGAAACGATCGACGTTGAGGCCGAGCTGTTGCGCTTGTTCGTCACCGAACTGCAACACGTTCAGCGGCCGGCCCAATAAGGAGAGCAGGGTGATGCCGACGATGAGATAGGGAAGCGACGAGGTCACCGGGGGCCAGCCGCCCATCGAGAAGCCGCCAAGCAGCCAAACCAGCGCACGCCTCAGCTCCTGGCTCGAGAGCAGCATGACCAGACTGGTGAGTGCGACGACGAAGGAGTTGACCGCCACGCCCGCCAGGATCAGCGTGGTCGTCGGCGTGGTCCGTCCGACGCGCGCCAAAGCATACACCAATCCCACAGCCGCCAGCCCGCCGACGAAGGCAACCATCGGGATGATCGACAATCCCAGACTCGTCGCCGCCCAGCCGAAGCTGATAGCCATCACGGCTCCAAGCCCGGCGCCGGCGGCGACTCCCAGGATGTACGGATCCGCCAGTGGATTGCGGAACAGACCTTGATAAGCTGCGCCGCTGGCGCCCAGCGCCATGCCCGTGAGAATCGTGAGCGCCATCCCCGGCAGACGGATATCGAGCAGGATTGTGGCGAATGTCTCCGGCCAATCGGGCGTGATGTGCACGCCCGGCAACTGAGCCAGCAAGATTCGGATCACGTCACGCGGAGGGATGTCGACCGACCCTACTGCTGCGCTCAGCAGCGCGGCACCCAGCAGGACTCCGATAGTGACAATCCACGGTGCGAGATCGCCCCTGGGTGACGCGAGGTCGTAACCCTGCGGGTCCTGGCTCGCTGTCTGGCTCATCCCGTCACTTGAAGACCTCTGGGTGGACGCCTCGGCTGATCGCCTCAAAGCCGTCCACCAACCGCGGCCCGGGTAGGTCGGTCAGATCGGTGTCGATGCCGTAGACCGCACCCTGCTTCACCGCCGTGATCGCAGACCAGCCCGGCCGCTCACCGATCGACTCGACGGTCGTCGGGATGTACGGAGCAGCGCTGAACAGAATCACTTGCGGATCACTGGCGATCAAATCCTCCAGGTTTACCTGACCCCAGCCTTCGAAGCTGACGACATTCTCGCCACCGGCGAGCCGGATCAGATAGTCCTGAAATGTATCGGTACCCGTCGACCAGGGGGCTGTCGGATCCGTCCCGTCGACCTCGAAGAAAACCCGCACCTCAGGCGCGCCGGCCAACTGCTCAGTGATCGTGCCCACGCGATTGCGAAGCTGATGCACTAGCTCCTCGGCCTCCGCCTGGTGGCCGGTCAACGTCCCAACCGCCTCCAGATTGGCGTACAGCCCGTCGAAATCCATTGGATTGGAGACCACGTACGCAGACAGGCCAAGATCTTCGAGGGTCTGAACCTGGTCGGGTGAGTTGATCCCCCCGGCCAGCACAAGGTCGGGTCGGAGGGAGACGATCGCTTCGGTGTTGTACTCACCGAAGCCGCCCCCGACCGAGGGGATGTCCAGTGCGGCCTCAGGGTAGTCCGAAAAATCATCTCTCCCGACGACCGTCTGCCCTGCCCCCAGAGCGAAGAGGATCTCCGTGTTGGACGGGGCCATGGAGACGATCCGTCCGGCCGGCGCATCCAGCGTGACCGTACGCCCGAGTCCGTCCGTGAGCGAGATGGATTGAGGTGGCTCGGTCGCGGTCGGAGACGGTGCGCTGGTGGATGTCGGCCCTGCCACGGGGGGCGCTGTAGGGCCGGGCGTCGGCTGTGGCGATCCGGCACAGGCCACGCTCAGGATGACACTGAGCGCCATGGTCGATATCGCACGTCCTGAATGCGTTCGAAGGATGGTCATGGCTTTCTCCTGAGATATCTTGTTCTTATCGGCTCCCCCTGACGCAGAAAACCCCCTGCCTTGTGACAGGGGGTTGATCTTGCTTTTCGCCGTTCCCCGGCGATTTCCCCACCCCCTTTCCTCGAGGTGTATGGAGAACCCAGCCGGGGCGGGCGTCCTGGCTTTCCGCGTTGGCGGACTACAGTTGCGGGTCAGCGCCGGACTGGACCCGTTCCTGACATCGAACGAGTCGCACCGGCTTCGCCTTCAAGCCCTCCCATCCGGGGGGTTGGGCGCCCAGACTGGTCTCTATTCAGTTGTGTTCAATAGTATACACGCGTTGTCGAGAGGCTGTACGTATGATGGATGGGGGGCGCGTGCGATTTGGGCAACCAAGATCCGCCACTCCGACCCGAACCGCGTCCTCCTGGGCAGGGTTTCGGGGATTCCTCGCTCGTCGCCTGGCGGCTCACTCGGAATGACAAGGTTGGTGGGAACTGAGGAACGCGGAGTCCTCCTCATTGTGTCATTCTGACCCCCCGAAGGTGGCAAAGAAACCCCGAAGCGTTTCACGTGGAGGGATCATTCGGGTCGGAATGGCGGATTATCGCAGTCCTACGGCACAGATAGCACAGCCTTGCGAAGGGCGAAGGGGAGCGGTTGTAGCCTTCGAGCTGTCGGCTTTGCGACTGCCACAGCCATGTCAACCTGAGCTCGGCGGTTGGTGCCGAGCGAGGAACCCTCATGGTGACCCAATGGGACGTCCCCCTGGGAGTTGTCGCGGTCTATTAACCCGCTCGCAGTCTGCCTCGTCTAGCCCATGTGCACGTCAGGCCTCAGCAACTTCATGCCCGATGGGTGTAAACCGGCCCCGAGCATCCCGGAAATCACCGACCGAGAGTATCGGCGTTCCGGCGTGGGTTATGTTCTTCACCGGCCAGTGCGGACAGTCATTATGCTCTAGGCGATCATAAGAAATCCCGGCGTAGATGGGCATGAGAGCGGCCACCTCGGTCATGATCTGCGAGGTTTCGGTGTAATCCCACGCGCCGTATTCGCCGTCGGCCTCACCCGTGATGATCCTCCGGGCGAGATCCGTGATGATCTGCCAATCCGGACGCGACTCGCCCAGCGGCGCGATTGCCTGGCGAACCATCTGGACACGCCGCTCCGTGTTTGTGAACGATCCGGTCTTTTCGGCGAAGGTCACTCCGGGCAGGTGCACGTCGGCGCTATGGGCGGCTTCCGAATCGCGGACCCCCTCCAGCACGACAAAATCGCAATTCTGCAGGCCTAGCCGCGCGAGCGAGCCGTCCGACGCTCCGCCGGGGAGATCTTCCCCAAGGATATACAACGCGTGTAGCCGACCTTCGGCCGCGGCTGTCATCATCTGCATCGCGCTCATGCCGGCCGCGGTGGGCAAGTCTCTTCCCCAGGCGGCCTCGAACTTCTTACGAGTGGCCTCGTTCTCAGCCGGTTGATATCCCGGATAGTAAGCCGGGTGGCCCCCCATGTCACACGCACCCTGCGAGTTGTTATGAGTTCGAAGCGGGATCAGCCCGCCCCCGGGCATCCCGAAGTTGCCCAGCAGCAACTGAAGATTGACCAGGCTGGCGAGATGGTCACGGCCGCCGGGCATGCGCGCAAGGTCCGCACCCCATACAATCGCCATCGGCCGCTCCGTCGCAAGGAGCTCGGCGGCCAGGCCCAGGGTCTCTTCGTCCACCCCACTCATCCCGGCCAGGCGGCCGACCGTTGATCCATCCAGGCTGCGCTTGAACTCGTCGAACCCGAGCGTGTGTTTCTCGATGAAATCGCGGTTCTCCCAGCCGCGCTGCAAGATGACGCAGATCAACGCGTTGACCAGCGCCGCCTCCGTGCCAGGCTTGTGGACCAGGCGCAGCGCGGCGTATTCCGACATGTTGATGAATTCGGGGTGCGCCACCACCAGCTTGCAGCCTCTGCGCAGCACCGCCAGGCGCAGTCTGACACCGAATATCGGGTGCTGCTCGGTGGTGTTGGATCCGATAAGCAGGATCGACTTGGCCTCTTCCGCCACATCCTCCAACGTGTTCGATTGAGCGTGCAGGCCGAGAGCGCTTTCCACCCCGTCAACCACGCTGAGGCGATGGGCGTGATCTACGCAATCGATGTTGTTGGTGCCCAAGACCTGGCGGGCAAGCTTATTCATGAGGTAGTTTTCTTCATTCAGGCACTTGCCCGACGCCAGCAGGCCGATTCCGGCGGGAGCGTGCTGATCGCGGGCAGCGCGCAGACCCTCGGCAGCAACGTCCAGCGCGGTGTCCCAGTCCACCTCCACCCAGGGGCCGCGGTCCCGTGGGCGTGGTGTCCGATTGAGCAAGTACTCCCGGACGCGTGGCCGCTTCAGACGGTTCGGCGAATGGATAAAGTCGTAGCCGTAGCGTCCCTTGACGCACAGGTGATCGCCGTTGACCAACGCCTTGGTGGTGGAGGTCACGCGTATGACCCGTCCGCCGGGCACATCATCGCGCACCGCCAGGTCGAAACGGCAGCCGACGCCGCAATACGGGCAGATCGAAGCCACCAGTCTGTCGGCCGGGCCTAGCTTGACGGACATCTTGTTGTCCAGGGCCCCGGTCGGACAGTGTGCCACGCAAGCACCGCACGATTCGCAGCGCGCCTGCAGCATTGTCGTGTTCGCCCCGGCGACGATGCGCAGGTCGTAGCCGCGATAGGCCTGGGTCCATACGAAGCGCCCCTGAACCTGGGCGCAAGCGCGCACGCAGCGCGTACACATGATGCACTTGTTCTTGTCGACCCAGATGTACGGGTTGGGATCGCTGTCGATGCGACGGAACGGCCCTTTCGCCATGGCGCTCTTCATGTCGATCCCGTAGTAGTCCACCCAGTAGGCGAACTGGGTATCGAGCACAGGCGAGCCGTTGCTGCTGGTGTACCCCGCGTCGTAGAACCGGACCAGGAGTAGTTCAAGAATCGTTCGGCGATAGCGGGTGAGCGCAGGGCTCTCTGTGTGCACGACCATCCCGGGGGCGACGAGCATCGTGCAGGCAGTTGCCGGGAGGCGCAACCCTTGAATATCCACCGAGCACAAGCGGCAGCCACCGAACGGGGTGAGGTCCTTGTGGTGACACAGGGTTGGGATGACGATCCCGGCCTTCGCGGCGGCGTTGAACACGGTTGTGTTCTCCGGGACTTCCAGGCTCTGGCCATTGATCGTCAGATTGATCATGGTTTCTTCTCCACAGCGTGCGACAGTCGGTCACGCAACCGGGACCATCTCGGGAGGACGCACGGCGATGGGGCAAACGCCGGCCGGGCAGACGTGATCGGTAATATGCGCTTCAACTTCTGGCCGGAAGTATCTCAAGATGTCCCTGAGGGCTGTTGAGGCCGTCTGACCCAGTCCGCAATTGGACACCTCGGACATGGCCTCCGAGATTTTTCGCATCGATTCCAGATCGCTCAGGCGGGCCGTGCCTTCCGAAACCTCGGTCATGATCTCATATAGACGAAGCGTACCAATGCGGCAGGGAGTGCATTTGCCGCAGCATTCATTGCGGAAGAAACGCAGGATGACCTTCGCCAGATCGACGACACACGTGTCTTCGTCGCAGACGAGCAGTGCGCCCGATCCAAGCGACAGACCGGCGTTGCGGAACGAATCGAAATCCATCGGGGTGTCTTGCAGGCTGGCCGGAGCGATCGTTCCGCTCGAGCCGCCGGTCTGAACCAGTTTCAGCTTCTTGCCGTCCTTCATACCCCTTCCGTAGATTTCGATCACTTCGCGCAGGGTGATGCCCATTGGGACTTCGATCAGGCCCGTGAAGTTCACGTTGCCCAGCATCGTGTACACCTTGGTTCCCGTGCTCTTGGGCGAGCCCACTTCGCGGTACCACACCGCACCGTTTCGTAGGATGGGCGGCACGTTGGCCAGCGTCTCGACGTTGTTCACCACGGTGGGCTTGCCGAACAGCCCGTAGGTGGTGGGATACGGCGGGCGGGGGCGCGGCATGCCGCGCTTTCCCTCCAACGATTCGATGAGCGCGGTTTCTTCGCCACAGATGTATGCCCCCGCCCCGGCGTGCGGATGGATGTGAAAGCTGAACTCGGTACCGAAGATGTGGTGCCCGAGCAGGCCGTGCGCCTCGGCCAGGCCGATTGCCTTCTCGATCCGGCGATAGGCCAGCGGATACTCACCGCGGATGTAGATGTAGCCGTCGTGCGAGCCGATGGCGTAGCCGGCGATCGTCATGGCCTCGATGATGCTGAACGGGTCGCCCTCGAGGATCAACCGGTCCTTGAAGGTGCCCGGCTCGCTCTCGTCCGCGTTGCAGATGACGTACTTGGGACTGCCCGGGGTGCTGGCCACGAAGCTCCATTTGCGGCCGGTCGGGAAGCCCGCCCCGCCGCGGCCCTGCAGGCCGGACTTCTCGATCTCGGCGATCACGTCCTTGGGGGCCATCTCGGTCAGCGCCTTGCCCAGCGCTTGAAAGCCGTCGTACAGGATGTAGTCTTCGATGCTTTCCGGATCGACGATGCCAGCCCGTTCCAGAACGATCCGTTTCTGAACCGGAAGCGCGCCGCGCCGGTCGCGCATCCAGGCGATTTCAGGTACAAGTTCGTGCATCATCGCCAGCAGGTGGGGGACGATGTTGCCCTTGTACAGGTGTTCCTCAACGATGGTGTGCACATCCTCGACTTGCACCGGACCGTACACGGCGGCGTCCGGGTAGACGATCACGAGCGGCAAGTCCGCCTGCAAGCCGACGTTGAGGATGGTCGACACAGCGATCTGGTCCGACAAGCCAAAATCCTCGATCTCATCCAGGAACGCGTGAAACACCTGTTGCGCACCGCGTTCCAGACTGGCTTGATCGACTGAAACCAACACCATCGAGCGGATGACTTTCATCGGTCACCTCTTCCCGTCCCAGTCGGACCGGTCCTCATCCTCTTCGCGGTACTTTGCGAGGATCTCGGGAATGCGCCTGGGGGTGACATTGCCGTAGATGTCATCGTCCACGAGCATGACCGGCCCGACGCCGCACACACCGAGGCAGCTCGTGGTGATCAATGACCACTTCCCATCCTCGGTGGTCTCGCCGGGCTCTAATCCCAACTTCTCCTGGATCGCCTGGAAGACCTGACGACCACCCATGACATGGCAGGGAGCGCTTTCACAGAAGCGGATGACGTGTTTGCCGAGGGGCTGCAACGAGAACAACTGAGAGAAGCTGGCGGCCGAATACAGGTGGCTGTCCGCCAGGAACACGCCTTCATGCGACAGATTGATACGGCGGCGGATCTCGGGCAGGGCGGCGGTGGGAATGTATCCCAATGCGCGATTGACCTCGCTCAAGATCGGGATCACCGCCTCGGCCGTCGCCCCGTGTTCCTCAATCGCCTTCTCCACCAGCCTGACGACATCCAGTTCGGTCTCTCTTACGCCCTGCCCCATGATCTCACCTCGATCGCCTGTTGCCGGCGCCTCAGATCGACGGATAAGGTATGGACTCGATGACAAACGCGCTGACGATCCGGCCGCCGAGGACGTGCTCGCGCACAATCCGCCTGGCGACCTCCGGCGTCACTTTTCCGTACGTCACTCTCGGCGCGTCCCCAACGATGACCTCGACAATCGGCTCGTGTCGGCACAGGCCAATGCAGCCAGTCTGAGAAATCGAGACGTTCTTCAACCCGTCGGCCTCGACCTGCGCACGCACCGCCCTGAGAGCTCCGAGCGCACCCGCGGCGATCCCGCACGTGCCCAGGCTGACGAGGATCTGGACCTCCCCCTGGCCTGCCCTGGCCCGCCTCCGCTCGATGATTTCCTCTCGAAACCGCTTCAGGTCTTCAAGGGATCGCATAGTTTTCATCGACATTTCCCTGTCCAGGACCTCAGCGACCGTCTAGAGACGGTCCCAGGCCAGAACAACCTGCCCCAGGCCTTCGTAAACCTGCCGGACTGCGCGGTGAACCTCGGGAGAGACCGGGTATCCAAACGCCACCACTCTCGGCTGAATGCCAAGCAGATCCACCCTCGGTGCGATCTCCCGCAGGGACTGCACCAGGTAGAAGAGCGGCAGGGTGTGCGTGGTCATCAGGAACGGATCCTCGAGGCCGTCGGCGTCGATCATGCGAATCTCCCCCGGGGCCAGGTCCATGTCCGCCGCGTCCACAACGAGAATCTGCTCCGGGGCTGTTTCACGGATGAGATGCAGACAGTTCTCGGGCGCGGAAGCGCCGTCGAGCACTTTCCAATCGTCCAGGGGGGCACGCTGCATCGCCTGGGCCAGCAACGGCCCGGCGGCGTCGTCGCCCATCATCCAGTTGCCCACGGTCAGGACCAGTTTCCTTTTCACGCGCGCTTTCTCGCCATCAGATACAGGGCGGGCTCTTCGATAATCTCCTGGAGGCACTGGCACAGGATCCCAGCCCACGCCGGTTGCGCCTCATCCGTATCGGGCAGTGAACCGTGCAGTGCGGGAAGCAGATCGT
The DNA here is from genome assembly GCA_964528155.1 of uncultured Anaerolineaceae bacterium. Lineage (GTDB taxonomy): Bacteria > Chloroflexota > Anaerolineae > Anaerolineales > E44-bin32. The sequence continues at coordinate 23,016 of CAZGRL010000008.1, read as the reverse complement.
GCGCATGGCTGCGGTTGATCTCGATCTCGCCCCATTTCAACAAGCCTTCCAGCTTGCGACGACCCGGCCCGTCCGGTAGCTGGCTCACCCAGCGACGGTAATCCTCGAGCGGGATTTCCAGGAGACCCTGGAAGCAATCGAGCACGCCCACATGATGCCCGATCGCCAACGAGTAGTAGACGACCTGGCGGGCGTCTTCCGGGATGTCCTGTTCCTGGTTGACGAACTTGTGCGTCAGCCGGTAGAACACAACCCGCTCGGCCATGGGTCAGCCTTTTCCCTCTTGGGCGTCATAGACCTCCGCCAACCGCGACAGGATCTCCGACAGGCGAGGATCCTCTTGCTGGCCGAGAGATTCCTGAAGCGCCTCCTTGACGTGATCTGGGTCACGCTCGAGCAACTCGAAAAAGCTTTCAGCGATGTGTTTTCCGTGCAGGTAGCCGGCCATGCGGCGGGCCTCACGTTCGATGGCAACCCGCAATGCCAGCGGGATGTGCGGATGCCTCGGCTGCACGTGCTCGTCCTCAGCCTGCACGTGATGCGACGCCTTCAGCTTCTGCCCGAGCATGCCCAGCGCCATGGCGAAGCCGTAGATGGTCGCCGCCGGGGTGGGAGGACAGCCGGGGATGTAGACGTCGATCGGAATCAGCTTGTCCGCCCCACCCCACACACAATACAGATCGTGGAAGATGCCTCCCGAACATCCGCACGCTCCATAGGCCACGCAGATCTTGGGATCGGGGGCCGCGTGATAGGCCCTTAGCGCCGGCAGGCGCATCGAACGCGTCATTGACCCGGTGTAGAGCAGCACGTCGGCGTGGCGCGGAGAAGGGACGACCTTGATCCCGAAACGCTCCACATCGAAGAGCGGCGTGAGCGCGGCGAAGATCTCGATCTCGCACCCGTTGCAGCCGCCGCAGTCGACGCGGTAAACGTACACGGAGCGCCGGATATCGTGGAGCAGAGCGGCTTTGAGCTCGCCTGCCGTCTCTTCCGGATGGATGGCATACCTGCCGCGCTCCGCCAGGGCCGGGCTGGGCGTTCGGTCGCCGAGCATCACTCCTCCTCCTGGTACAGACGCAGCATTTTGGATACGTCGATCTTGCGTCTGCACTCCGGGCAAATCTCCAGCATGGAGCGCGCATCCGTCATAGACTCCTCGGACATGGCGCTCGCTTCGAGAAGCATCGACACATACTCGATCTGCTTCGCTGGCGCGAAATACGAGCCGCAGCGGCGGCAGGCCGCCAGCCGGTAGTCGGCCTGCTCGAACAGATCATGCTTGTCGGCCACAGCCAACTCGAATTCCGGGCTGAGCGTGATGGCGCCCGTCGGGCAGACCTCCTCACAGCGGCCGCAGTAGATGCAGCGGCCGACAAATAGGCTCCAGGTCCGCAGTCCCCGATCGAGGTCGGTGGTCACGCTCAAGGCGTTCGGTGGGCAGGCGACGGCACAGGCGGCACAGGCGATGCAGCGCTCGGGATCGTGATGCGGCTTGCCGCGAAAGTCCGGCATCTGCTCGATCGGCTCGAACGGATAGGGCAAGGTGGCTTCGCCGACCCTCAAGACCTCTCTGATCAGTTTCAGCATGACGCCCGTCTCCTCTGCCGCTTCGCGCGACCGTTGGCTACTTCAATGGCGAGTCGCTCCGCTTTCTGCAGTACCGTTCCATTTCCTTGTAGGGCACGATCGTGGCCTTCTTCTTGCGAATGTCCACCACCGTCACCCGCTCGGTACACGAATAGCACGGGTCGATGCTGGCCACGATCAAGGGCGCGTCGGAGATCGTGTTGCCGCGCAGCATGTACCGCAGCGAGGGCCAGTTGTTGTAGCTGGAAGCGCGACACTTCCACCGATAGATTTTCTGATTGTCACCTAACATGCTCCAGTGAACGTCCTCGCCGCGCGGGGCCTCGACGTACCCCAGGGCGAAACGATACGGTTTGTATGTGAAACCTTCGGTCAGCACCGGGCCTTCGGGCATCTCGTCCAGGCAGCATTCGACGAGTGTGATCGATTCAAAGAGCTCCTCGGCGCGGACCACCGTGCGCGAGAGCACATCACACCCGTCCTTGGCGATGACCGTCAACGGCAGGCGGTCGTAGGCGCAGTACGGATGCAATCGGCGGGTATCGCGCGAGAAGCCGGAGCCGCGCAACGTCGGGCCGACTGGACTGAAGTCGCGCGCCACCTTTGTCTCCAGGCGGCCGATGTTCTGCGTTCGCTGGACGATGTTCGGGGTTTCGAGGAACATACCCACCAAAGTGGCCGCTTCGGAGCGCAGCTCCTTGAGCAATCGCTGCGTGGTGGTCCTGTGTTCCTTCAGCATGTCGCGGCGGACGCCGCCGATCAGATTCACGCCGTATGTCTTGCGCGATCCCGTCAGGAGCTCGGCGATCTTCATGGCCTTCTCGCGGACGCGGAAGAACTGCATGAAGCCCGTGTCAAAGCCGACAAAGTGGCAGGCCAGACCCAGATTGAGCAGGTGGCTGTGCAGGCGTTCCACCTCAAGCAGAATCGTGCGGATATACTGCGCGCGAATAGGGACGTCGATCCCCAGCGCCCGCTCAATCGAGGTGCTGTAGGCCACGCTGTGGGCGTATCCGCAGATGCCGCAGACGCGATCCGCCAGGAAGGTGACCTGGTCATAATTCATGCGACTCTCGGCGAGTTTTTCCATGCCACGATGGACGTAGAACAGACGGTAGTCGGCGTCCACGATGTACTCGCCATCCACATAAAGACGAAAGTGGCCCGGCTCGTCAGAAGTCACGTGCAGCGGGCCGAGGGGCACCTGGACGATCCCCTCGCCTTCAACGTGGATGAATTCGTACGTTTCATCCTCGGTGGTCGGCTCAGGACGATACCGGTAGTCCATCGTGTCCTTACGAAGCGGATAGAGATTCTCGGGCCAGTCATCGGGCAGGACGAGGCGTCGCTCATCCGGAAGCCCGACGGGCTGCAATCCATACATGTCGCGAATTTCGCGCTCGTACCACACCGCCGCCGGCACCTTTGGCGTCACCGACGGGAATTCGGGTTGGTGCGGCGGGATCTGGGCGCGCACCACCACGTAGGCTCTCTCAGCCGTCTCGGGATCAGCGCCCGCGCCTTCGACCGAAAGAACGTAGTAGATGGCGAACTGGGCGTTCAGCGGGCGCTCGTCGTTCGCGGCCACAGACGCCAGCCAACCCCCGTGCTGGTAGTACAGCGTCTCGACCACGTCCGGCAGGTTGTTCAATGGCACGGTCACGGTCACCTGATCGGGGGCCTGCCAGGATTCATCCAGGATCGCAGCGCCAAAAGACGTGCGCAACGCTTCGATGTACATGGCTCCGACCCTGGACCGTTCATCCGTCGATACCGTCATCTGAGGTTCTCCTATGACCGTACCCGTTCACGGCATCATGTGCGCCAGCGGCAACAGGATGTCCTTCATCTGGATCAGCGCGACCTGCTGATTTGGATCACCGGTCCACACCAAGCTACTGGCGGCATTCAGCATGCCCATCAACTGGGGCGGAATGTACACACCGAGGGCCAGGATCATCACGATCAGGATCGCGCCAGGGGCCAGCGTCAGCCAGTTCGCTTCGCCCTTCGCCATGCCTTCCGGTTTGTCGCCGAAGAGCGTCGAGGCGACCACCCGCATGAAAGCGGCGAAGACCACAACCAGGAGCACCAGGCACAGGATCATCAGCCAGGTGTAGCCTGACCCAAGTCCGACGGTGATGATGAAGAACTTGCTCAGGAAGATATTGAAGGGCGGTGTTCCAATCAGAGCCAGCGCGCCGACAAGCATCAGCGCACCTGTTCCCGGAATGACTTGCAGCATCCCTTTGACCCGGTCCAGGCTGCGAGAGCCGTACTTGATCAGGATATTCCCAGAAGTGCAGAACATCAGCGACTTGACCAGACTGTGGTTGATGGCTTGCAGCAGTCCGGCGAAGATCCCGGCCGGTCCGCCGATCCCAAAGGCCAGCACGATCAGCCCCATGTTCTCCATGCTCGAATAGGCCAGCAGACGTTTGATGTCGCGTTGCACATACATGAAGAAGGCCGCGGCGGCCACGGAGATCGTCCCGAAGATCAGGAACAGGCTACGGGCGAGCGAAGGGCCAAGGGCCAGGTTGGAAATCGCCGCGAAGCGGAAGACGACCAGTAGCGCACAGTTGAGCAGCACCGCCGAAAGCATGGCGCTGATCGGGCTGGGCGCCTCGCTGTGGGCATCGGGGAGCCAGGCGTGCATCGGGAAAAGGCCGGCCTTGGTTCCGAACCCGACAAGCACGAAAACGAAGGCCATCTTGATGAGCGTGTGATCGAGCCCCGCTGCGTTCTTGATGATCTCGGTCCACAACGCCGCGCTCCCCGGCTGCTGCATCACGTTGAACGCGTCGGAGTAGACCAGCACGATCCCGTACAGTCCGAAGGCCACGCCCACCGTGCAGACGATGACGTACTTCCAGGCGGCCTCCAACGAAGAGCGATGCCCGTAGATCCCGACCAGGAATGCCGAACCGAGCGTGGTGGCTTCCACCGCGACCCACATCATGATGATGTTGTTGGCCGTGACCACCAGCAGCATCGTGAACATGAACAGGTTGAACAGGCCGTAATACGTGCTCAGCTTCCGTTCGTCGAACTCACCGGTTTGAAGATCGTGGCGCGTGTAGCCGACGGAATACACTCCCACCAGGAAGCCCACCACGCCGATGATGAGCAGGAAGACCGCCCCCAGAGCATCGACGTGAAGCCAATCTGCAAGACCAAAGATCGGGCCTGAAAGCAGCACTGTGCCGACCGTTCGCAGGGAGAGGACCAGCACCAGGGTTACGCTGACCAGGTGCGCCGCCTCCACCACACTCCGGCCGACGCGTCCGAGCCAGCGCGCCGCAAAGGCCACAAACGAGAAGACGAGCGGGACGACCAGAAGCCAGCTGAGATACGTCGTTTCTGTCATCCTCCCCTCATCCTTTCAGCGTGCTCAGGTCGGCTGTGTCCAGCGTGTCCAGGGTCTTGTAGATCTGGTAGCCCAGGACCACCATGATGACCACACCGAACACGGCGTCGGTGGCGATCCCGATCTCGACAAGTTCCGGCGCGTTGTGGGCCAGCAGGGCCAGGGACAGGTGGGAGCCGTTCTCCATCAGACAGAACCCGAGCACCTGCTTGAAGAGATTGCGCTGGGTCAGAATGCACAACTCGCCGAAGAAGAAGTGGGCCATCGAGACAGCCAGGGCGGGCTTGAAAGGTTCGGCCGCCTCGAGCTGGATCTGACTCACGACGGTATACGAGACGGCCAGGGCGACGGCGGCGAAGAGGAAGGAGCCCGTCACCCCTATCACGCTGCGCGGTTTCTCGGGATCGCCAACCTGAGTCAGGGCGCGGTACAGGATCCACGGGACCAGGATGGCCTTGGTGACAAACGCCGTCGCCGCCCACAGGTAGAGCTGTTCGGCCCCGGTCGCGTAAGCGAGGACCAGGAAGATTCCAACCAGCACAATCGATTGCAGGCTGTACATCAGCGCCGACCATCGCGGACGCCTGACTTCAATGACCAACAGCGAGGTCAGGATCAGCAGGCCGCTCAGGCTGTTGACAAGGGTGACACTCGACACGCTTGCCTCCTCTCCCTGCTCAACCCATCCAGGCCGCGGCGAAGTACCCTGAGACGAGCGTCAGCACGCACAGCGCCACGAGGGCGAACTGGATCTGCGGAGCGAGGCGTGTGGCCGCAGCAACTTCAAGCGAAGGTTCGCCGGGCACGGACCGGCCGAAGACCCAGAATAGCCAGGCGAAACTGCCCACAGTTTCCAGGACCGCCACGACCATCAGCACCAGCAAGAGCGGATTGGTGCGCGCCGCCAGGAACCCCCCCGCCAGAATGCTGAACTTGCTGAAGAAACCGTTGAAGGGCGGCACGCCGGTCACGCCCAGCATGGCCACGGCGAAACTGATGCCCACGAGCGGCATCTTGCCCATCACGCCTCTCAGCGAAGGTAGCATCTTGGTGCCGGCGGCGTAGCTGAGCGCCCCCGCCACCAGGAAGAAGAGCCCTTTGGCGAAGGCGTGGTTGAATATGTGCGCCACGGCTCCATCGAACGCCAGTTGCGAGCCAAAGACCGAGACCGACAACGCCAGAAAGATGTACGAAAGCTGGGTGATGGTCGAATAGGCCAGAAGTCGCTTCAGGTCTCTTTGCGGGAAGTACATGAAGAAGCCGTAGAGCATGGTGAGGACCGCCATAACCGCCCCCACCGTCCCGATCACCGCCGGGACACTGCCCGCCGAGATCAGGCAGCGAGCAAAGACATACACCCCGGCGTTGACCATCGAGGCGGCGTGCAGGTAGGCACTGATCGGCGTGGGGGCGACCATCGCGTCCGGCAGCCAGAAGTGGAACGGCAGCTGGGCTGACTTCCCCCAGGCTGCGATCAGGATTCCGATGAAGATGATTAGCTTGGCGCCATCCGGCAAACTGGCAAGTCTCGATAGTTGGAAGCTTCCGCTCAGCACGAAGAACACGGCCGTCGCTGCGTACATCCCAAGCGAGGCGACCTGGGTGGTGACGATGGCTTTCAGCGCGGACTTGCGCGCCTCGAGGCCTTCGTAGTAGGCGATCAGGGCCCATGAGCACACCCCGGTCAGCTCAAAGAACACCAACAGGCCGATCATCGTGGACGAGTACACAAGGCCGGCCATCGAACCGATGAACACCAGCAAGAAGAAGTAGTACCTGCGTTTCACCTCGGGTTCAGGATGCTCGCGATTGCCGGGGCTCAGGTAGCCTGTCGAATAGACCACGATCAGGAATCCCACCAGGACCATGGCCAGGCCGACGAGCGCACTTGTCTTGTCTACAATGATGCCGAAAGCCACGACTCCGGCCAGCGAAACCAGATCGACCGTGGAGCCGATCTGGCCCGCCTGCCCCAGTTCGATCAGCACGAGCAGGCTGCACAGGAAGGCGACGAATGCCACAACCTGGCTAAAGCCCTTCACCCAGCTTCGCGGGACGATCAGCGTGCAAACGCCACCCAACATCGGGACCAGGAAGCCGGCAAGGACCAACGCGATCATGCTTCGTTCCTCCTGATCTACACGTTCGCCAGATAGAACACGTAGGACAGGACGGCTGCGCCCAACGCCGTCCATGTCACAGCGGACGTCTTCATGAACCGCACCCGCGCCATGGTGTTCTCCACCATGGCGATGATGAAATAGCACCCGATGATCTTCAGGAAGAAGAAGATCACGGCGAGCAATCCGGAGGATAAGAGCCTCGGACCAGGGGAGAACTCGGTCACGCTCCCGAACGGCAGAAAGACCGCAAGGAAGAAAGCGACCAGCACGGCTTGTCTCAGATAGACCCCCCACTTCATCAGCGCCAGCGACCTTCCAGAGAACTCCGTAAGCGGCCCTTCCTGGAGTTCCTGCTCTGCCTCCGCCAGGTCGAAGGGGAGTTTTCCCATTTCAACGAAAGCGGCGAAGGCGAAGGCCAGCATCCCCAGCCAGACCGACGTGTAGTGTGAGATTTCCCCAGTGGCTACCCGGTCGCTGATCACGCCGAGGCTGGTTGAGCCTGCCAACAGGGCTATCACAAACAGCACCAGTAGCATGACCGGCTCGATCAGCACGGAGATCAGCAGCTCCCTTCGACCGCCGATCCCACCGAAGGTGCTTCCGGCGTCGAGGCCGGAAAGGGAGAAGAAGAAACGCGAAAGGGTGTAGAGATAGATCACGAGGATCAGATCACCCGCCCAACCAAAGGGAGAGCGGACGGTGAAGATCGGCAGGATCGCTGCGATCAGGAGCATCGACGTCATGATGACATAGGGGGTTGCACGGAATACCCAGCCAGCCTGTTCCGGGATCACCTGTTGACGCTTCATCAGTTTCAACAGGTCGCGATAGTTCTGAAACAGGCTCGGGCCGCGCCGGTTGTGCATCTTGGCCCGCAACACGCGGGAGAATCCCGAGAGCAATGGCGCGGCGAGCAGGAGTACCAGCGCCTGGAACAACCCGAGGAGGAGCATGCCGATTGTGATCATGGCGTCTCCTTCACCTGAAGATGACGATCAGCAGGATGGCCAGTGTGACGACGATGTACATGCAGTACATCCGAATGTCGCCCATTTGAAGCTTCTGGGTCTGCTCCCCGGCGAAGTCCACCGGCTCGGTTGCGATGTCAGTGACGATGCGTTCCAGGACCGGTTCGGCCCCGGCGATGATCTCCCGGGCGCGCTTACCCCATGAGGCGATCGCTTGCATGGGCCGTTGCGTCATCGACCGCATCAGATAGACCAGGCTGAAGGTGACCGCCACGGGCTCGTCGTAACTCGTCGCAGTAACGGACATCCGACTCGAGTATCCATACCCGCACGCCCAGGGATCGCTCACCACGCGACTTCCCCCTCGACGACCACCCGTGAGCGCGACCAGCCCGAATGGCACGATCAGCAGGCCGAGCAAGAGAAGAGCAATCAGTGGAGTGGACAGCACGCTCCCCCCGACAGCCGCCGGAAGCACCCAGACCCCTTCGGAGACCGGCATGGAGGGCAGATGGAGCATGTCCGTCACGACACCCGCCAGGTACGGAGCCACGAGCGGCGCGCCCAGCCCCAGCAAGACACAGCTAATCGCCAGGAGGGACATCCCGGTGACCATGGCGCCCGGCACCTCGCTGGCCCGCCGGGCCCTTTCGCTCCGGGCGGGGCCAGAGAACGCGCTCCCGTACATCTTGATCGCGACCATGGCAGCCAGCGCCCCCGTCAAACACAGAAGTACGGCGCACAGCGGCAACGCGACACGAACGATGAAGTCCTGTCCGCTGCTGCCGGCGAACAGGGACTGGTAGGTGAACCACTCGCTCACGAAGCCATTGAGCGGCGGGACGGCGGAAATGGCGAGAGCCCCGACCAGGAACGTCGCCCCGGTCCAGGGCATCAGGTGTCCCAGACCGCCCATCTGATTCAGGTCGCGGGTATGCAGGCGGTAGTCCATCGAGCCGGCGCCGAGGAAGAGCAGGCCCTTGAAAAGCGAATGGTTGAGGGCGTGGTAGAGGGCCGCCAGAAAACCAAGCAATGTCACCACCGGCTGGCGCGTCGCCAGACCAATCATTCCCGTCCCTATCCCCAGCAGGATGATTCCCACATTCTCAACGCTGGAATAGGCCAGAATTCGCTTGACGTCGCGTTCAGCCAGTGCATACAAGACACCCAGAATCGCCGAAAGAGCGCCGAAGAAGAGGACCAGCAGCCCCCACCACAGGACCGTGGCGCCGAGGATGTCGATGCAGAAACGCAGGATGCCGTAGATGGCGGTCTTGATCATCACGCCCGACAGCAGAGCCGAGACAGGCGACGGCGCCGCCGGGTGCGCTCTCGGTAGCCAGATGTGCAGCGGCACCATCCCGGCCTTGGCGCCAAAGCCGAAGAACGCCAGCAGGAAGACCAGACTCCGAATGGTTGGAGGTAGCTGGCTCTGACGAAAAGCCTCGAAATCGAAGCTGCCCGCGCTCGAATAGAAAACAAAGAAGGACAGCATGATCAAAGCCGTCCCGGCGTGCGCAACGAGCATGTAGAGAAAACCTGCCTGGATGGACTCCTTCTTCTCACCTTCGTAGATGACCAGGAAGTAGGAAGTCAGCGTCATCATCTCCCAGAAGATGAGGAAGTAGAAGCCGTTGGCGACGGTCACAACCAGCAACATCATGGCGATGAACAGGTTGGTGAAAAAGCCGAGGACGGCCACGTTGCGTTTCTTGTAGTGACCCATGTAAGAAATGGAATACACGCTGACGGCGAGGCCCAGCAAGCAGATCATTCCCACCATCAACGTCGAGAGGCCATCCAACTCCAGGATGAAGTGACCGAAGGGGAGCAGATCCTGCGCCTCCAGCGGGGTCGTGGTGCCGGTGATGGCGCGGGCGGCCGCCATCAATCCGACGATGGAGGCTACGGCTCCCAGCAATCCCGCCGTCACACGCGCGGCCCAGTTGAGTCCGTTGAGCAGCAAAGAAGCGAGAGCGCCTGCCCCATACAACATCACCGAGATCATCAGAAGCTGAATGGCGTCCATGCGTCTCCCTCAGGTGCAAGCGCCTTGAACCCCCGCCGCTTATCCTTCCCTTTCTTCCGGCACAGCCACGGCTTTCACCCGTTCGACAAACTCCGCCGACCGTCCGTCCACGAGGCTGAGCGCCTTGTGCGGGCATACACTGACGCAGGTAGGCCCCTCCTCGCGGAAGAAACACAGGTCACACTTGACCGCCACCGTCTTTTGCCCTATGCGCCAGCTCAAGAGGGACAGGCGATCGTTCATTGCGAATTCGCGCAGATACATCGAGACAGGCTGGTAGGGCGAGTTGACGTACGCGTATTGTCCCACGTTGAACTCGAACCCTGGCACCGGCGTGCCTCCCGGGATGATCGCCCCGAACGGGCAGGCCAAGGCGCACATTTTGCAGCCGATGCACAGGCTCTCATTCAATTGAATCGAATCCTCTACACGGGTGATGGCGCCGACGGGACAGACGGCCGCGCAGGCCGGCTCCTCACAATGCCGGCATTGGATGGGCATGGTCCCGGCAGGCTGGGTGTGGACTACGTGCAACCGCGGGTAGGCCTGAAGACCGGCCTCGTGATGGCTTTCCACGCACCCGGCCATGCAGGCGCAACACCCGATGCAGCGTCCAGGATCAGCAATCACCAAGCGATTCACACGGCCTCCTTGCGGTCACAAAGCGCCTGCTGGTCGTCAGCAAGGCAGCCTCGGCGGGGTTCTTCCCGGCCGTGGCGAGGCCGCTCTGGACCTTGATCCCTGAACCGCATCCCCGCCCCCCCAACCAGGGCGGGCATCAAAGACAGCCAAGGCTCGCCTGACGCGGCCTGGACGGTGGTCCTCGTGGATACGGCAGGCCGAAGGCCTGAGGCCAGCCGGCCGGCTGAGCCGGTGGGGCCGCGCGGCCTGCGCCCCTGCAGGGGGCGTTCTAAAGGACCGCGACAGCCTCATCAAGAAAAGACCCTACCGCTGGACGGACCCGGCGGTAGGGTCTATGTGTGAAATCTCTCACAAATCCCGCACATATGCTATATCAGGCGCTGAAGCCTGTCAACGGAACATTCACACGGAACAAGGGGGACGTTCGTCCGGTCGGTTTGGGGACGATCCCGCCACGCCTCCCCTGGCGATCGATCAACGCACAGACGTAGCGGAACCTGGACATAGGATCGTCTGGATGCCGAAGAAAGTGACTTGCGAGCGCCTGGGGATCGTGAAATGATACGCAAAGGGAGCGCCTGCGTTCTCGACGCCGGGGCCGCCCTGTGCGCGGCTGTATCGATGAATCCGCAGCCTCTTCCGGGCTGATCGGGCGGATGCAGGATGACTGAGGCTCGAATCCCCCTCGTGACAGGTGCCACGGGCTATATCGGCGGCCGGCTGATCCAACGCTTGGTCGAGACCGGGCACCAACCGCGGGCGCTGGCTCGGGACCCGGCCCGCCTGGTCGGACGCCCATGGGCCGGAGCCATCGACGTTATCGTCGGCGACATCCTGCGATATGACAGCCTGCTCCCCGCACTCCAGGGGATCTCCACCGCCTATTACCTCGTCCACAGCATGCACTTCGGGCGCGATTTCCGTGAGCGCGACATGCGGGGGGCGATCAATTTCGCGAGGGCGGCGGCGGCCGCCGGCGTGGAACGGATCGTGTACCTGGGTGGGTTGGCCCCTCCCCGCGGGAAGCTCTCGGCCCACATGGGCTCGCGGCTGGAGGTTGGCCTTGCGCTGCGAGCCTATGGTACGCCGGTCACCGAGTTCAGGGCGGGCATCGTCGTCGGATCGGGCAGCGCCTCCTTCGAGATGATCCGCTACTTGACCGAGCGAATGCCGATCATGATCTGCCCCATCTGGACCCACAGCCCCATCCAGCCGATCTGCATCCGCAACGTCGTGGACTATCTCGTCGCCGCGCTGGAGCTCCCGGCCGAAGCACCCCCAATCATCGAGATCGGGGGCCCAGAGGTGCTGACGTATGCCAGCATGCTGCGCGGTTATGCACACGTTCGAGGCCTGCGACGTTGGATCATCCCCCTGCCCGTCTTCAGCCCTGCCCTGTGCGCGTTTGTGGTGAACATGATCACGCCCGTCCCAAGCGCCGTCGCCAGACCACTCATCGAGAGCATGCGCCACGAAGTCATTGTTCACGATCCGGCGGCGCGCCAGTTCTTCCCCGAGGTTCGGCTCATTGGTTACGAGCATTCGCTGGAACTCGCACTGGCCCATCTTGAAGCCCAGGACGTCAAGACGCGCTGGACCGACGCACTGGCGTCTACTTCACGTTCGGGGAAGCCGACCCCCTTCACGATGCACGAGGGAATGATCGTCGAGCGCAGGACTGCTGAAGTGTCGGCCCCTCCGGCAACGGTCTTCAGGGCGTTCGCCGGCCTGGGTGGAAGCCGCGGTTGGCTGTACGCGGATTGGACCTGGCAGCTGCGCGGTCTGCTCGATCGACTGGTCGGAGGTGTTGGACTATCCCGCGGGCGACGCGATCCCGATCACCTGCGACAGGGAGACGTGCTGGATTTCTGGAGGGTCGAGCGGATCGAAGAGGGTCGAATGCTTCTCTTGCACCTGGAGGCGCGTAACCCCGGCCGGATGTGGCTTTCATTCGAGGTCGACGCTAGGCCGATCGATGGAAGCACTCTCACGCAGGTGATCTACTTCGCCCCAAAAGGGCTCGCCGGGATGCTCTACTGGCACAGCCTGTATCCCCTTCACAGGCGCATCTTCTCCGGCCTGGTCGAGGCCGTGGCCAGGCGTGCGGTTTCCCTCAGCCGCATGCACCCGGAATGGACCGGCCCGCGCCGCTCGGCCAGGGAGGCCTGAGGCAAACGCTCCCTGCTCCTCTCCGCCTCACACGCGGGAGCGGTCAGCCGATGAATCATGAAGATCCGCCATTCCGACCCGGATGGCATCTTGCCGCATAGCGCTTCGGGGACTCTTCGCTCGCCAAGAACAGGCGAGCTCAGGATGACATAGTTTGGAGGGACTGCGCGCCCGAGGAGCTATACCAAAGGCGCTCTACCCTTCACACCCACAAGGAACGGTCTTTTTGAAGGATGCGGCCGGCTTTGCCGGCCGCATCCTTCAAAAAGACGTCCTCCCCCTCCCCCGGCAGACAAACTGGGCCTGCAAAAGCCAGGATACATGCCGGGGGAGGAAGGGGGTGGGGGTTCTCGACAGCTCTGGGGAAAACGACCTAGGGGCGCCGCCGGACGGCTGGTAGTCCTACACCAGCCGTGCGACGGTGTTCTCGATAATCGTCATCACCGGGACCGGATAGATCCCCAGCCCGACCAGGATCACACTCAGCACACCGAGCACAACGCTCGCCGCTCGAGGCAGACCTCGCAGCACCGGTTGCGCGACCTCGCCCTCCGGACGGCGAAACATCGTGATCACGATCCGCATGTAGTAGAAAACGCCGATGACGCTGGCCACGACCAGAACGATCAGCAACAGCCAAAGGGAGGCCTGCACCCCGGCAGCGGCGATGAAGATCTTGCCGACTAGCCCGGCCGTCGGGGGGATCCCCGCCAGAGATAACAGCGTGATCGTGAAGACCACGGCCAATCGTGGATTGCGATAGAACAAGCCGCGATACGCTTCCAGATCCTCGGCTTCACGATCGGGCGTGGAGAGAATGGTCACCACCCCGAAGGCGCTCAGGGTTGTGGCGAAATAGGCCACAAGGTAGAAGGCGACGGCAAGTTGTCCTGCCGGGCCGCTCGCCAGAAAAGCCACGAGCAGATAGCCCAAATGCGCGATCGATGAATAGGCCAGGATGCGTTTGACGTTGTCCTGGATCAGGGCGAGCACGTTCCCGCCGATCATCGACAAGATGGCGATCGTCGTGAAGATCCAGAACAGCCCCTCCCGCTCGAGCGGCGGGATGGGTGTGAAATAGCGCAGCACCAGAGCGAACATCGCTCCTTTGGACATGCTGGCGACGAGGCCCGTCACCGGGGCCGGCGCTCCCTGATACACGTCCGGCGTCCACATATGAAACGGCACGACGCCCAGCTTGAATCCCACGCCGACGATCAACAAGCCCAGGCCGACCATCAAGATGAGACTTGGGCTGCCCGTCGCCGCCTGGACGACACCCGAGAAGCCCAGTGTCCCCGTCTCACTATAGATCAGGGCCATGCCGAACAACAGAAAAGCCGCAGTGACACCGGCCAGGATCAGGTACTTGATGCCAGCCTCGATGGCGTGCTGCTGGTTGCGGTTGTAGGCGATCATGGCATACAGAGACACACTCAGTGTCTCGAGGCCGATGAAGAAGGAGGCGAAGTGGCTGCTGGCGACGAGCACCGCCGCGCCGACCGTCGAGAGCAGCAGCAGAATGTACAGCTCCTCCGGGTTCGTCTGGCCTTTCTCCAGGTATCCGTAGGCCAGCACAGCGACGACGAAGCTAGCCGAGAAAAGCAGCCCCATATAGAACAGCGCGTATCCGTCGATGAGCAACATCGGCGTCACCTGGCGCGGCGTGTACGCGGCTGCGACCGGCAGAGCAGCGAAGGCGCCGGCCAGGCCGATCAGGGTCAACGTCAGCGAGAGGCGATGGCTTCGGTAGAAGGCCGCCGCCAGCATGACCACGACCGCCGCGCCCGACAGGACGAGTAGTGGAAGTAATGCCATGAAGTCAGCCGATGTCATGCAGAATCCTCGTCAGTCATCCGGGTCGATCAGCACACACGTCACGCCCTGCTCAGAGAAAGCCCGCCTCACCCGCGCAGGTCGCTGGCCCGATCGACATTCAGCGTCTTGAAGCGATGATGGAGTCGAAGCAGCAGCCCCAGTCCAATGGCAACCTCGGCCGCGGCCGTGGCCAAAATGAAAATGAACATGACCTGTCCGTCGGCCTGTCCCCAACGCGCCCCGGCGACTACAAATGCCAGCCCTGCCGCATTGAGCATGACTTCCACAAAGATCAGGATGAAGAAGATGTTCCGGCGGATCAGGACCCCGGCAATTCCCAGACTGAACAGAACCCCCGCCAGGATGATTCCGTAGTGCGTTGGGATTTCAGCCATGGCGTTCCTCACTCCCTCCGATCAGTCCGAATAGTCGCGGCCGAGGTGGTAGGCTCCGACCAGCCCGGCCAGCAACAGGATCGACGCCAATTCGACCCCCAGCAGATACGGGCCGTAGAGGGCCAGGCTCACCTGTGTCGGTCCGATGACCTCACCCCCCAACGGGAGACCGGCACGCGTCACCAGAATGTAGACCAGCTCTCCGATCAGAATCAGCGTCAGGATCACAGGCCCGGTCCACGTCCGCGGCTGGAGCCATGGGCGGTCGACGTCATCCTGGCCGGGTCCGATGTTGAGCACCATCACCACGAAGACGAACAGCACCATGATCGCCCCGGCGTACACGATGACCTCGAGCGCGGCCACTAGCGGCGCGCCCAGGCTGAAAAACACGATCGCCACGGAAAGAAGCGACAGGATCATGTACAGGAGCGCGTGGACCGCGTTCCTCTGGAGGATGACCATCAAGGTCGAGAGCACCGCCACGCCGGCGGCCAGGTAGAAAACGACAATCATCTGCGGCTACTCCATTTGCTCCACGCCCTACGGCAACAGGCTACGCACGTCGATGGGAGGTTCCTCCCGTTCGGCCTCGCCCTTCCCCTTGCCGCCGATAGACAGACCGGCCACCCTGTAGAAGTTGTAACCGGGGTACTTCCCAGGGCCGTCGATCAGCAATTGTTCCTTCTCATAGACCAGGTTGTGGCGGATGTACTCGCCCATCTCGAAGTCCGGCGTCAACTGGATGGCATACGTTGGGCATGCTTCTTCACACAGACCGCAGAAGATACAGCGCGAGAAGTTGATTCGGAAGAACTCGGGATACCGCCGGCCGCTGTCGTCCTCAGTGGCTTGCAGGGATATGCAATCGACAGGGCAGGCTACGGCGCACAAGTAGCACGCCACGCAACGTTCCTCGCCGTCCGGATCGCGGGAGAGGATGATCCTGCCGCGGTAGCGCGGTGGCAGATAGGGCTTCTTTTCCGGGTAGAGGACGGTCTCCCGCCTGCGGAACATGTGCAGGAAGACGCGCCAGATCGATTTCAACGAACTCAGCATGCAGATCCCTCCACCCTAGCCTAGAGCAAGAACGACACCGCCGGTCACCACAAGATTGAGCAACGAAAGGGGAAGCAGCAGCTTCCAGCCGTACGCCATCAGTTGGTCGTATCGCGGGCGCGGCAGGGAAGCCCGAATCAAGATGATGAGCAGAATGAAGAAGCTGGTCTTGATCCCGAACCAGACGATCGGCGGAAGAACCGGGCCGATCCACCCACCGAAGAATAGAGCCACGATCAGGGTTGAGATCAGGGTGATCCCGATGTATTCGCCAACCATGAACATGCCGAACTTCATCGCCGAATACTCGGAGTGATATCCGGCGACAAGTTCGCTATCGGCCTCCGGCAAGTCAAAGGGGATGCGGTGGGTTTCGGCCAGGCCGGCGATCATGAATACAACAAAACCAAGGAACTGCGGGATCACGAACCACACGTTCTTCTGGGCTTCGACGATCGCCCGCAGATCGAAGGATCCGGCGAGCAGCACGACCCCCATCAGAGAAAGGCCCATGAAGATCTCGTAGCTGAGCATCTGGGCGGCTGCCCGGAGGCCGCCGATCAATGAATACTTGCTGTTGGAGGCCCAGCCCGCCAGAACCACGCTATAGACGCCCATGGAGGACATGGCCAGGAAGAAGAGCAACCCGATGTTCAGATCAACGACTTGCACACCAGGCGCAAAGGGCACGATCGTGAAGGAGAGCAGCACCGTGATCATGATCACAGCCGGGGCCAAGGTGAACACGAAGCGGTCGGCGAAGGGTGGGATCCAGTCTTCCTTGGTAAACAGCTTGATCACATCTGCAACGAGTTGGAGCACGCCGAAGGGCCCGGCGCGATTGGGTCCATAGCGATCCTGCCAGAGAGCCAGCAGACGGCGCTCGATGTAGACAAGGGCACCGGCGACGGTGAGAACCACAAACAGCACGCCGAAAACGACGATCAGGCTGATGACGGTGCTGTTCATTCGAGTCGTCTACTCCTTGGCCGGCCCGGCCTGGGCGATCTTGCCCCAGCCTGTGACCGGAGACCCCGGGAGCCCCTCGAGTCCGATCGGCAGGCCGGCGACGCCGACCGGAAGCGTCGGATCAAGCTTTATCGGCAGGTGGTACTTCTCCTCCTCGAGACGGAGATCGACTTCAGTCCCTCCGGCCAATCCGAGCCGTTCGGCGTCGTCGGGGTTAAGTGCCAGGTACGGCTCCGGCGCGAGCTCTGCCAGCCCGGGAGCGTGGACGCTCAACTCCTCCGAACCGAAGATGTGATATCGAGGGACAACGAGCGCTTCGTCGGAACGGGCCTCGAACTTCTGAGGCACGTGCTTTGTGTAAGTCGGCGAGACTCCTTCGGCTGGCTCAATCAGTCGCACGCCCACATGGCCGCCGCGCAGCGGACCTCCGACTTCGGCCTGGAACTTATTCAGCGATTGGACGGAGTTCCATCCGGGCGACCAGTATCCCGACAGCAACGCCGGGGGAGGCTCGACCGTGGCGCCTTCCATAGAAAAGGCCAGAGGTGTATCCGGATCATCCGGAGGCTTGGGCTCGTGAACGGTTACATCGGCCAGCATGGCCGTACGACCGCTGTATCGCCGCGGCTGTCGAGGGATCTTCTGGCCCACCAGGCGATACGTCGACGGCGGCGCGGCCTCGGCCGCGGAGGCCAGGGCCGGCATTGCCTCCGCCATGGCCCGGGTGACCTCGTCCAGATCAGACCATGACGGCGATTCGGACCCGGCAGCAACCATCAAGCGCTGGATCCAACGCCAACTTTCGGTCACATCGGCTTCAGGGATGAAGACCTGGAAGAATCTCTGGGCGCGGCCTTCGTTGTTGATCAGTGTCCCGTCGCCTTCGGCGAAAGTCGCCGCCGGCAGGACGACCTCGGCCGAGGCCGTCATCGGGCTTTCGAGGTGGTCGATGACGATAATGTGCTTCGCCGCCTCGAGCAATGAACTGAGTGTCGATGGACTCACCCGCCTCGAAAGATCGTTCTCCAACACAATCAAGGTGTCGGCCGAGTCGTGCTCCAGCGCGTGGGCGGCGGCATCCAATCCCGGCGCCCCCATCAGCGCCAGGCCAAGGCTGTTCGGCTCAGGAACGGTCAAGGTCAACCCGGCGGCGATCCCCTGTGCGCACAAGGCCCAGGCCACGTGGGCAGCCGCTTCCATCACGGTCGGGTCGGCAGAACTCGTTCCGGACACGATCAAGGGGCGTTCGGCGTCCTTGAGCGCCTCGGCGATGCGCTTCGCCAGGGCGGCGATTTCGCTGGTCAGAGCGGGGACCG
Source organism: uncultured Anaerolineaceae bacterium (assembly GCA_964528155.1). Classification (GTDB taxonomy): domain Bacteria; phylum Chloroflexota; class Anaerolineae; order Anaerolineales; family E44-bin32. The sequence continues at coordinate 4,568 of CAZGRL010000008.1, read as the reverse complement.
CCGGAGACTTGTCGTCGATCAGATGGGCGACGGCGAACCCCAGCCGGGCGATGTCTTGCGGAGCGGCGCGCCAGGTTTCCCTGGCGACGTCGTCGAGTTTGGTCTCGGACGGGGTGGCAACAAACAGCGGGCCTCGCTCCTCCTGGAGGAGCTCTCTGACGGCAGCATCATCCCAGTCCGGGATTCCCAGCGCGGCGACTCTGGCCATCGGCTGGCGACGGACCGCCTGTCTCAGCGACAGAGCCAGCATCGGCGCCGTGTTGGTGAGATCTTCACCCAGCACAAGAACCGCGTCGGCCTGCTCGGCCTCACGCAGCGAGGTTGAGCGCGCCGGACCGTCCCGCAACAACGCCAGGGCTCGAGCCGCAAGCCCGGCTTCCAGCTCGGACCAGCCCCCGAAGAAACGATCCTCTCCGACGAGAGTCCGCAGCGCGAAGTTGGCCTCAAGGGAGGCGCGCGGCGAGCCGATCCCGATGGCCCTCTTGCCGCCTCCGAGCAAGCCGCCCATATGTTGGAGGACGTCATTTGTCGGCGTGACAACGGCGTCACCGTCCGGGCCCAGCTTGAGGCGCGGTTGGAGGATCCGCCGCTCGCTGTTGACGAATTCGTATCCATAGCGGCCGCGGTCGCACAAGAAGTAGCCGTTCACGTCCTCGTTGTAGCGATTGCGGATCCGTCGCAATTCTCCGTAGCGCTCGCCGGGGATCGTGTTGCATCCCAGGCCGCAGTGCACGCACACCGACGGCGCTGTCTGAAGATCCCACTTCCTGGTGAAGTGTTGCTTGAATGTCTTGTCCGTGAACACGCCCGTCGGGCAGACTTCGACCAGGTTCCCGCTGAACTCGTTCTCCAGCACGCCATCTTGATGCCGGCCAAAATACACATGATTGTGCGCGGCGAACACGTCGAAATCGCGCCCACCGGCGAAATCACGATAGAAACGCACGCATCGGTAGCATTGGATACAGCGATTCATCTCGTGATTGATCAGCGGGCCGAGGTACTGGTTGTTGTATGTTCGCTTGTCGAACCGGAAGCGCCGGTAGGCGTGCCCCGTCATGACGGTCATGTCCTGCAGGTGACACTCGCCGCCTTCGTCGCACACCGGACAGTCGTGCGGATGGTTCTCCATCAGCAATTCAATGATCGATTCACGGAACTGCACGGCTTCGGGGTCGTCGATCGAGATGCGTGTCCCCTCGGCGGCAGGCGTCATGCATGCCATGACAATCCGTCCGCGTGTGTCATTCTCGTCCTTGTACTGCTTGACGGCGCATTGACGGCAGGATCCGACCGAGCCGATCGCCGGGTGCCAGCAGAAATACGGCAGATTCAGCCCTTGCGACAGACACTCTTCGAGAAGGTTCTTGTGCGGATCCGCCTCGAATTCCTTGCCGTCAACATGGATCTTGGCCACGCGCTACCTCCAGGGACACCGCTTCTCAGTGATATGCCGCTCGAAATCCTCGCGGAACAGCCGCAGTGCGCTCTGCAAGGGTTCGACCGCGCCCGGCGCAAGCGCGCAGAATGTGTGGCCCGGGCCGAGCAGCTTGCATTGCCTCTCGAGCAGGTCCAGGTCGGACATCTGGCCTTCCCCGTCCTCGATGGCCTTCAGCAGCTTCTCCGCCCACGGCAGGCCATCGCGGCATGGCGTGCACCATCCACACGACTCCTGGGCGAAGAAGTGTTCCATGTTGTGGACCATCGCCACCGGACAAGTCTTGTCATCGAGCACGATCATCGTCCCGGTTCCGAGACGACTGCCGGCGTCCTGGATGGCGGTGTAGTCCATGGGGACGTCGAGGTGCTCTTCCACCAGAAAATCAGTCGAGGCGCCGCCCGGGATCACACCCCGGAACTTCAACCCCTCCTGCATTCCGCCGGCGTGCTCCTCCAGGATCTGTCGAATGGTGGTGCCCATCGGGAGCTCCCACGTCCCGGGCCGGCGAACCTTCCCGCTCACGCCGTAGAGCTTGGTGCCGGCGTCGCCCGTAAGGCTCAGCCCCTTGAACCACTCGGGGCCGTTGTTGATGATATGGGGCACGTTGGCCAGCGTCTCGACGTTATTGACGATCGTCGGCTTGCCCCACAACCCGCTGGTCTGTGGGAATGGCGGCTTGGAGCGCGGTGTCGCCCGCCTTCCTTCGAGACTGTTGAGCAGACCTGTCTCCTCGCCACACATGTATCTGCCAGCGCTTGTGTGCAAGTGAAGCTCGAAGGAATAGCCGGACCCAAGAATGTCCTTGCCCAGGTACCCGGCCTGGTAGGCCTCGGCGATCGCCTGCCGGAGGCGCCGCTCGGCGACCTTGTAGGCCCAGCGCAGGAAGATGTAGCCGACATCTGCCTGGATGGCGAACGCGCTGACAATCATCCCTTCGATGACGCTGTGCGGATCGCCTTCCAGCAGCACGCGGTCCTTGAACGTGCCTGGTTCCATCTCATCGGCGTTGCACACCAGGTATTTCGGGTGCGGCGCCGTATCCCCCATCGGGACGAAGCTCCACTTGAGGCCCGTGGGAAATCCGGCCCCGCCACGGCCCCGCAGATTCGATCCTTTGACGACCTCGGTGACCTCGCCCGGTGTCATCCCGCCCAGCGCCTTGCGCGCGGCCTGGTAGCCCCCGGCAGCTTCGTATTCTTTGATCGTCAGAAGCTCGCCATCGGCCTTGAGGTTCTTCGTCAGCGGCCTTTCCATCAGCGCGTCCCTTGCCGGACCTGATCCAGGATTTCGTCCACTTTTTCGACCGTCAGGTCACGATAGAGCTCTTCGTTGATCATCATCGCCGGCGCGTGATCGCACGTCCCCAGACAGACCATCGGTAACAGGGTGAACAACCCGTCGTCGGTCGTCTCCCCCAATCCCACGCCGAGCTTCTCGCCGATCCGTTCGCGGACCGCGTCGTACCCCATCAGCCAGCAACTGACGCTGTCGCACAACAGGATCACGTTCTTGCCTACCGGCTTGCGGTAGATCAGGTTGTAGAAGGTCGCAACATTGTCCAATTCATCGGGGGTCATGTCGAGGAAGGCGGCGATGTCCTGAATGGACTCATCCGAGACGTATCCCCGGTGGTGTTGGACGATCTTCAGGGCTTCGATGCACGCCGGCCGCTTGGTGTCGTAGTGCTCGAGTTGCTCTTCGATCTCGCGTTTCTCTTCTTCACTCAGCATCAGCGTTCCTCAAGGGGAGGAGGTATGCCAGATTGGGGGAATGGGGCAGCTTCGCTGCCCCATTCCCCCAATCTGGCCTGACAGGCAGGTGCGCGCGGCAGCTTCGCTGGGGAGGGGGACAAAGGGGGTGGGGGCGAATCGCGTCACCGGTCCACATCCGCTAACACGAAATCTATGCTACCCAGAATCGCCAGCAAGTCCGGGATCATCAACCCGCGGGTGATATGCGGCAACATCTGCATGTGCGGGAACGATGGCGTGCGGATGCGCGCCCGATAGGCCGACGTCCCGCCGTCGCTGATCAGATAGTATCCGTTGTTTCCCTTGGTCGCTTCGACTCCGACGAAAGCCTCTCCCGCCGGGATCACCGGTCCCCAACTCACGTTGAGAAAGTGCGTGATCAGAGTCTCGATGTCATGCATCGTGCGCTCTTTGATCGGCGGCGTCGTCAGCGGGTGGGCCGCCTTGTAGGGGCCCTCCGGCATGTTGTCGACGCACTGCTGGATGATCCGGAGGCTTTGCCGCATCTCAGCGACACGCACGACGGCCCGGTCGTAGCAATCTCCGTGTGTGGCCGTTGGTATCTCGAAATCGAATTGATCGTAGCCCGAATACGGCCGCTTCTTGCGGAAATCCCACTCGAACCCGCAGGCACGCAGCCCCGGCCCGGTCACGCCCCATTCGATCGCCTCGTCCAGCGAGTAGCTGCCGATGCCCTGGGTGCGCATCTTGAAGATGCCGTTGTCCATCACGACCGTGTCGTATTCCTTCAGGCGCTTCGGGAAGTAGGCGATGAAATCGCGCATCATCTTGTCCCAGCCCTTGGGCAGATCATGCGCCACGCCCCCGATGCGGAACCAGCTCGGGTGCATGCGCGCCCCACAGATCGCCTGGACCATGTCGAAGATGCGCTCGCGATCGTTGAACATGTAGAAGACCGGCGACATCTGGCCGATGTCCTGAGCGAACGTGCCGTACCACACGAGATGGCTGGCGATGCGAAACAGCTCGGCCATCATCACCCGAATGACCTTGACCCGGTCGGGGACTTCGATCCCGGCAAGCTTCTCGACTGCCATCACGTACGGTAGATTGTTCATCACCCCGCCCAGGTAGTCCACCCGATCTGTGTACGGGATGAAGGTGTGCCACATCTGCCGTTCGGCCATCTTCTCGGCGCCGCGATGGTGGTAACCGATGTCCGGGACAGCATCCAGAATGACCTCACCATCGAGCTGGAGCACGATGCGAAGCACGCCGTGGGTTCCCGGGTGCTGAGGCCCGACGTTGAGGAACATGAATTCAGTATCTTCCGATTGGCGTGTCAGGCCCCACTCTTCTGGATGGAACTGCAGGGCCTCTTGCTCCTTGATTTGCCTGTCTTCCGGAAGGCTGAA
>CAZGRL010000007.1:85028-87780 GCA_964528155.1 uncultured Anaerolineaceae bacterium | reverse complement strand
CGAAGTCGGTGACTCGTGTCGCCTGGTTGATCGGTCAATCCATGTCCTGACGCCCTCGGATACGTTGACGCTGCAATCACGGCCCCCGTCGACAATGCATGCCAGTGCACCTTGATACACTGGATCGATTTCGCGGCAGTAACCCGGCGCAGAGGCCAACACCGAGCAGCGGACCCATGTTCCGTCGAAGTCAACCTCGACGCTAAAGCTGATCAGCGATAAGTCATCGTACGAGCCCAATGTCATCCGATAAGGTCGACCGATGAGATCTTCAATCCCGCCTATGGCTCCCAGGTGACGCTGGCGAGCGAGAAATGGATCGATCGGTGTGGACCGGGCCTCGATCGCCCAGCCGATCAAGCGGTTGATCGCCACCATGGGGTCGCGCAACGGCCTGTTGATGACGCCATCCGAGGCGAAGCCGGCCAGGGAGAAAAATGGGATTGTCAGTCCGAGGGAGAACGCACGCGCCAGGCTGCTGATGGCATCCTTCGACTGATCCAACAAAACCAGCTCCAGAGCGCCGCCCAGTGAAGACAATCCGCCGACGATGACCATCAAGAGGATCGTTCGGACTCTGGCGCTTTCCACGAATGGATACGCGCTGATGTCCCCGAGCTGAGGTTCGATGAGGCGCAGAAACGCGGACTGTCCGTCGAAGGGGATGTGGCCGACCATCCAGGCATAGGCGATTCCGACGACGCCCCACAAGAGCATCCCGGCGGCGGCTTGATCGATCACGGCTGTCAGCCAGCCGGCCAGCCCGCCGATCACCAGGCTGAGCGTCAAACCGACGGCAAGCTTGATCCAGGGCCGGTCGACAGAGGCACTTCCGAGTGCGATCGCGTCGATCCCCCAGGTCGTCAGTCCGAACGCCAGCCCGGAGATCAAGCCAAGCACCAGGCCATTGCGACGGCTGGCGGCGCTCAGCCTCTCACGGTGTAGGTGCTCTTCGCGAAGGTTGACCGTCATGGATTTGTTCCGGGAGTGGACATCCAGTGTACCACCACGGGTGGGCCAGATCGGCGGAGGGTTCTTTGGTTCCGTGGATTCTCTCAAGATCGATGTAACGCTTTCTGCCCCTCCTGCATCTAAAGAAAGATAGGAATCTTGTATATGGAGTGTGTCAATGGAGATGGTGGTCAGTTTCCCAGGGGGTGCTCGGGTAGATGCAAGCTACGCCGGCTACACGGTCCGGACCGACCAGCCGCCAGAAGGGGGTGGCGAAGGCAGCGCCCCGACGCCGTTTAGCTTGTTCCTGGCGTCCGTGGCGACGTGTGCCGGGATCTATGTTCTCGGGTTTCTACGTCAGCGGGGCCTTCCGAGCGAAGGCGTCCGGCTGATCCAGCGAACGCAATCCGATCCGATGACGGGGATGATTGGCCGGATCGAACTGGTGATCGAGGTCCCGCCGGGGTTCCCCGAGAAATATCTGCCTGCCATGGCGAGGGCGGCGGAGCTATGCGCCGTCAAGAAACACCTCGAGCACCCGCCGCAATTTGACGTTCGAGCGGTCAGCGTCGAGCCTGAGTTGGCCTGAAGCCGGAAGGCACGGCGTCGGGAAAGAGCGCGGCCCTATTGAGTTCTGATCGCTGGCCCACCCGCGCCCACGGGTCCGAAGGGTTCCCAGGCCCGTGGAGGCGCGGAGGGACAGCTCGTTCTTTGTGACAGCAGGCGTTCTAGCCTAGGCCGCTTCTCCCATCGGTTCGGTGGTGGAGGCTGCCGAGAATGTCAATCCATCTTGGCCACTATCGACCCGGATCGTATCGCCTGGATGGAATTCCCCGCTCAGGATCTTGAGCGCCAGGGGATCCTGCACCTCGCGCTGGATCGCTCGCTTCAGGGGTCGGGCGCCGTAGACCGGGTCGTACCCCAGCTCGGCCAAAGTCCGGCGTGCTGCTCCCGTCACTTCTAGCCGATAGCCGGCTTCGACTAGGCGGGACTCTACCCGGCTCAACTGGATTCGGACGATCTCCGCCAGATCTTCGCGTGTCAACCGGTTGAAGATGACCACCTCATCGATTCGATTGAGGAACTCCGGTCGGAAATGCCCGGCCAACATCTGGCGTACCTGCTCCTGTGTCACCGTCTCGGCCTGGCCTGGCTCGCCCCACAACTCCGTCCCAAGGTTGCTGGTCATGATCATGACGGTGTTGCGGAAATCGACGGTCCGGCCCTGCCCGTCGGTCAATCTCCCATCGTCGAGCAACTGAAGCATCACGTTGAACACTTCTGGATGTGCTTTTTCGATCTCGTCGAACAGGATGACGCTGTACGGTCGCCGGCGGATGGCTTCGGTCAGTTGGCCGCCTTCTTCGTAGCCGACGTAGCCCGGCGGCGCGCCGATGAGGCGCGAGACCGTGTGCTTCTCCTGGTACTCGCCCATGTCGATGCGCACCATCGCCCGGTCGTCGTCGAACAGAAACTCTGCGAGCGCGCGTGCCAACTCAGTCTTGCCGACACCGGTCGGGCCGAGGAAGATGAACGATCCGATCGGTCGATCGGGGTCCTGCAGGCCTGAACGTGAGCGGCGAACGGCGTTCGACACGGCTCGGACCGCCTGATCCTGGCCGATGACTCGCTCGTGGATGCGTTTCTCCATATGCAGCAGCTTCTGTGTCTCGCCTTCGAGCAGGCGTGAGACCGGGATCCCCGTCCAGCGTGAGACGACCGCAGCGATGTCTTCGGCGTCCACTTCTTCTTTGAGCAGAGCGCCGCCCGACTGAACTTCTTTGATGCGTGCCTCGAGCCC
>CAZGRL010000007.1:76738-85018 GCA_964528155.1 uncultured Anaerolineaceae bacterium | reverse complement strand
AACTTGGCCTCCAGTTCGCGCAACGTGCCGTAGCGCAGGCGGGCGGCCGCCTCCAGATCGGCGCGCCTCTCGGCCTGCTCGATCTGCAGTCGCGTCTGTTCGATCTGTTCCTTCACGCCGCGCAGCTCGGCGATGGCTTCCTTCTCCGTTTGCCAGCGCGTCCTGAGATGTGTCGACTGTTCCTTCAGATCGGCGAGCTCCTTCTCGATCCCTTCCAACCTCTGCCGCGAGGGCTTGTCCTTCTCACGTTTCAGAGCTTCGCGTTCGATCTCGAGCTGCATAATGTGTCGATCGACTTCATCGAGCGCTTGAGGCTTGGAGTCGATCTCTGTCCGCAGGCGGGCCGCCGCCTCGTCGATCAAATCGATGGCTTTGTCGGGCAGCTTCCTGTCGGCGATGTAGCGGTGCGAGAGCGTGGCTGCGGCGATGACCGCGCTGTCCTGGATGCGAACGCCATGATGGACCTCATACCGTTCCTTTAATCCGCGCAGGATGCTGACTGTGTCTTCAACGCTTGGCTCTTCGATGAGAATCGGCTGGAACCTGCGTTCGAGCGCCGCATCTTTCTCAACGTACTTGCGATACTCGTCGACGGTCGTGGCGCCGATCATATGCAGTTCGCCGCGGGCGAGCATCGGTTTGAGCATGTTGCCGGCGTCCATGGCGCCCTCGGCCGCGCCGGCGCCAACGACGGTGTGCATCTCGTCGACGAACAAAATCACTTCGCCGGCAGCGTCCGTGACTTCTTTGAGGACAGCCTTCAGGCGCTCCTCAAACTCGCCGCGGTACTTGGCGCCAGCGACCAGCGCGCCCATGTCGAGTTGGACCAGGCGCTTGTTCTTCAAGCCCTCCGGTACGTCACCGTTGACGATCCGCTGGGCCAGCCCTTCGGCGATGGCCGTCTTTCCGACGCCTGGATCGCCGATCAACGCCGGATTGTTCTTGGTGCGTCGCGAAAGGACCTGCACGACGCGCCGGATCTCCTCATCCCGTCCGATCACGGGATCGAGCTTTCCCCGTCGGGCCAGTTGGGTGAGGTCGCGACCGTACTTCTCAAGCGCCTGGTAGGTCTCCTCCGGGTTGGGTGAGACGACCCGCTGCGAGCCTCGTATAGCAGTCAGGCTCTGCAGGATGGCTTCCGGTGTAAGACCGTAGCTCTTGAGCAGGTCGGCCTCCGGCCCGGCGGCCAGCGCCATAAGGATGTGCTCGGTCGAGACGTACTCGTCCTTCATGTTCGAGGCCTGGCGTTCGGCGGCGGTCAAGACCTCCGCTGTCGCCTTGGCCAGGCCTGGCTGGCCCTCGCTCCCAACCATCTTCGGCCGCCCGGAGAGCTCCCTTTCCAGTGCTTCAACGAGCATCGCTGGGTTGCCGGCGATACGCGCCACGATCGCCGCCACCACCCCTTCGGGTTGGCGAACCAGAGACAGAAGCAGGTGGACAGGTTCGATCGAGACGTGGCTGTACGACCCCGCCAGTTGCTGGGCATCGAGAATGGCCTGTTGGGCCTTTTGAGTGTATCGGTCAAGGTTCATATGTAGCTCCACATAGATGATCTCGAACAGGCCCGGGATGAGGCAGCCTTGAGCGGCGAGAATGGGCCGGCGAACATCCCCCACCAGTCCCCCGGCCCCTCGGGTCGGGGCAGCCTGTTCACATAGCCTACGAACTTAGTATCGCGCCGAGACATATGAAAAGCGTCGGCGCGGCCTGAGGCGTGTTAATGCATCTCCTACGCTTCATCTACGCAGCTCTGATGTGCCTGACCTAGGGTTTCTACACACAAGATCGGTGTCCTGATGGTCACTGTGGAGGAACACACAATGCCTGTTTACATGATCAAACGTCCGAGCGGCTACGCCTGGCGGCGGATGATTCAGCCTGTGGGATTCAACGGGGGAAGCCGTCTTCCGGTGGATGTCCATGTCGACGATGACAGCTACGTCATCACTGCGGCGGTACCCGGACTCAAGCCGGACGAGCTTGAAATCAAGATCCTGGACAACGTTGTAACCTTGATCGGGAACGCTCAAGACGGACAGGACGAAGACGGCCGCTACCTCGTGCGCGAGATTGCCGGCTCCCGCTTTGAGCGCAGCTTCGAACTGCCGGATCCGGTCGACGCCTCCAAGGCTGAGGCCAACATGAAGGATGGACTTCTGACAGTTCGCCTTCCCAAGGCAGAGGAAAGCCGTCCGAAGATCATCGAAATCAAGAGTCACTAGGTCTCGAGAAGAAGGCCCCGGACAACGGGGCCTTCTCTTTTTCACTTCAAGAGCCAACGAACCCAAGTAAGGTAGAGAAGCAACAGGCTCTGGCGTCGCCGCGGGGGCATCCGCCCCCACGGCTGGAATGCAGATCGTGCTCCAGAACGGTGCCGACCTCGCCTGAGGTAAAATGGGATCGTCTGCAATTGCCGGGGATCCTCACCCTGGTTTGTCCCGGAGAACGAAATGATCCCGCTGCGCGATACGGTGCGCTCCCGCTCACTGCCTTGGATAACATGGGGCCTGATCGCGCTTAACCTCCTCGTCTTCCTCTACGAATCTGCCCTGCCTGCAAATCAGCTGGATCTGTTCATCAGCGTTTTCGGCCTGGTGCCTGCTCGCCTATCCCTGTCCTCAATCCAACTGTTTTCGTGGCTGACCTTGCTTACCTCGATGTTCTTGCATGGAAGTTGGTTCCACGTGATCGGTAACATGTGGTTTCTATACATCTTCGGCGACAACGTCGAGGACCGGATGGGACCGGCCCGCTTTCTAGTCTTCTACCTGGCGGCCGGGGTGACGGCCGGTCTTTGCCAGTTCTTGCTCTTCCCGTCTTCCTCAGTACCGACGGTCGGTGCCAGCGGCGCGATCGCCGGCGTGCTCGGCGCGTATTTCCTGCTCTATCCGCGGGCTCGGGTGATCACACTGATCTTTCTCTTCATTTTCCCCTGGCTTGTTGAGATCCCCGCCTTGATCTATCTGGGGATCTGGTTCTTGATGCAGCTCTCGTCGGGACTGTTCAATCTGGGTCAGTTAGGTGCGGGAGCGGGCGTCGGCGGCATCGCCTGGTGGGCACACATCGGCGGCTTCGTGTTCGGCCTGCTGACCGTGCGCCTGTTTACGTTGGGACGTCGCTATGCCGTCTGGCATGCCGACGAATACTGGCCCTGGTGAACGGAGAGAAGCTACGATGGATTTCTTCGCTCTGATCCTGATCTTTCTCATCATCTCATCCCTGCAGCCGGTCATCAGGCAGCGTCTGCTCGAATTGGCTCGGCGTCGAGCTCTTCGGGAGATGGAGATCAAACGCGGTAGCCGGGCGATCGTCATGATCCATCGTCAGGAGACGATCTCCTTCCTCGGATTCCCGATCTCGCGCTTCATCGACATCGACGATTCGGAGGCTGTGTTGCGTGCCGTCCGTCTCACCGATCCGAAAGTGCCGCTCGACCTCATCCTGCACACCCCCGGCGGTCTGGTGCTTGCCGCCGAGCAGGTGGCATCGGCGCTGCGCCGACACCCGGCTGAAGTGACCGTGTTTGTGCCCCACTATGCCATGTCGGGCGGGACCTTGATCGCCTTGGCGGCCGACCGAATCGTGATGGACGTGAACGCCGTTCTCGGCCCGGTCGACCCTCAGATCGGACAGTCGCCGGCGGCGTCCATTCTGAGGGTCCTCGAACAGAAGAGCCCGGATCAGATCGAAGATCAGACGTTGATTTTGGCTGACGTGTCACGCAAAGCGATACAGCAGGTGAAGGACACGGTCCGTCGCATCCTGGACGAGCGGATGCCCGAGCAGCAGGCTCAAGATCTGGCTGAAATTCTCACCTCGGGTCGCTGGACGCATGACTATCCGATCAGCGTGGATGAGGCTCAGCAGCTCGGGCTGCCGATCACGACGGAGATGCCTGAGGAGGTGTACAGGCTGATGAGCCTGTATCCGCAGGCGCCGCAACGCAGGCCGTCGGTGGAGTACATCCCGATGCCCTACGCACCTCAGCCGGCGCGTCCGCCTTCGGGCCGGCCCGAGCGGTGACCTGCATGGGCCGGTGCACCTCCGTCCTGTACCTGGGCGGAGCCGGGGTACATCTCCGAGCGCTCAGGGCCAGGGGTAGGTCGATCGATGATGAATCAAGTCAGACAACTTGGAGGAGTCCATGAGTGATGAACAGGATATGGTCGGTGGGACGGATGGGGCCCGCGAGAGGATGGCCGAGAAGCCATCGGCACCGCCAAGCCGCTTCAGCCAGTTCCTGCGGGGAGCTTTGAGGTGGATCGCCAGCCTGGTTCTGGTGTTCGGGCTGGGTGTCGCAGCGATGTGGATCATCCGGGTGAGACCTCAGACGGATCAGATCGCTGCCCTGCAAAGCCAGATCGACGGGCTTCAGCAACAGGTAGACTCACTCACCACCGAAGTCGAGGACCTGCGATCTCTCAAGCAGAAGAACGCCGATCTTCAGGACCAACTGACGCTGGCCGAAGAGCACCTGGCAGTGCTTCAGGTCCTGGTCGATGTCACATCGGCGCAGGTCCAAATGGGGCTGGGTGAGCCCGCCGCTGCGCGCCGGGCCCTCTCGGGAACCGACGGACGTCTCCAAACACTGAATAGTACGCTGCAGGCGGACCAACAGAAAGAAGTCCAATCGATGCGGGATCGGCTGGCGTTGGTGCTTGGGGAAGTGGATACCAACAACTTCGCCGCGGTCAACGATCTCGAAGTGCTTGCGGGGGATCTGGTGGCTTTCGAACGGGCCACTTTCGGACCTTAGGTCGCAACCGTCCGCAACTCAGTAGCGGAGCTGTCCCCCAATCCGGCCGGCCCGTTCCAGGAGCGGGCTGCCGTGGACCACTTCGACGTCCCCTCCTTCCTCCATGACTCGTCGCACCGCCAACTCGACTGCGTCCTCGATCTCGGCAAAGGTATTGCCGCAGAATGGACAGTCGGGAAGCGGCTGCGCCGTGAGATAGCCACAACCGCGGCAGCGATAGCCGGGAGCTCTGTAGCCCTCGCTGACGATCAGTGTTTGAACCTGGCCGGCGTTCACCGCCGCCAGCGTACTGTCCAGATTGACCACTCCCTCGCGCCCTTTGGCTGCGGCTGTGATCACGCTTTCCACCAGACGGCGTTCGCGTTCGGTTTCCGCCTGGTTGGCGACCTCCTTGGCTTTCTCCAAGACCTGGACGTGACCGGCGGTGCTCTCGATTGGGAAACTGCCCACGATCAAGCTCTGCCATTTCTTTGGCAGGAGAGCACTGAACCGGGCTACGTTCTCTTCCGTGCCGCCGATCAACACGCGTCGGATGCGTGTTCCGCCGAAGAAGGCCGAAGCGGCGTGGGCAGCCTCTCGGAGATTTCGATCAGCCTGCTCATCGGCCGCCCTGGCCCCCCGGGCCAGGCCCCCTCTGCGTCCCTGTGATTGAGTTCCTCCACCGCGTTTGGTCCGCCGGATGGCTTCGCCGGACGTGGCGTCTTGCTCCTTAAGTTGACCCAAGTGGAAGTGGAAGAAACGGGCACCCTGCCTGTCAACAACGGCCACGCCGTAGTTGCCGTAGCGGTCGATCAGGTCTGCCAGAGGTTTGACGTAAGGGCGATCCATCCATCGGGCGCGGCTTCGAAGAGGGACCGCCAGGCCGAAGGCGCGAAAGTAGTCAGCCTGCGCGCAGGAAAACATTGCCAGAGCTCGGCCGGATCCGTCGAATTCATGATCGACGTAACGCTCGATTGCGCGTACATCGTGGGGCGCCCGATCCTCGAAATCTCTGAGCATCTGGCGTAGCTGAAGGCGGTGAGAATCCCCAGAGCCGGCCGATGGGTCGACGTTGAGATACACGCTGAGAACTGGGCCGGCCGGCCTGAACGCGATCAGCGCTTGTAGATCGGTATCGGTTATCATGGGCGACCTCCGGGGATCGCCCCACACGCCGGGGCGTTTGTCTTAGGGTCGGGGACCGAGCGTGACCGGTATATCGACTTGCTGACCTCCTCGCTGAATAGTAAGGACGATCCGCTGCCCCACGGAGGCGTGCTCGAGCAAGTAGGACAACAGGTCGTCAAAGTGGCGGACACGAACACCGTCTACCGCGGTGATCAGATCGCCGCCGGGCGTGAGATTGCCCGAATCACAACTGCCCGCGCCGCGAACTCCGGCCCGTTCGGCCGGGCCACCAGCGGTGACGCAGGTTACATAGGCGCCGGAGGCATCACCCGGCAGCCCAAGCAGTTCGAGGATCTTGAGATTCAATTGTGTCTGATCCAGGCTGGATACCCCGAGATATGGGTAGGAGTATGTGCCGTTGGTAATGAGTGACGGGACCACGCGTCGTACGATATTCACCGGGACGGCGAAACCCACGCCTGAATTGGCTGCATCCCCCGATACCGTGAACGACTCAGTCCGGATGGCTCGGTTGACCCCGATGACCTCACCTTGAAGGTTGAGAAGAGGCCCGCCCGAGTTTCCTGGATTAATCGCGGCATCGGTTTGTATGATGTCGCCGGCGCTGAACGGTTGTCCACCGGGTGAGGCGTGCTCCGAGTCAAGCGTTCGACCCAAGGCCGAGACGATTCCGGAGGTCATCGTGCCCGAGAGGCCGAACGGATTGCCGATGGCAACGACGCGGTCCCCGACGCTGATCAGGTCGGAGTCACCCAGCGGCAAGGGCGTGAGTGAACCGGCAGGCACATCGACTTTGAGTACCGCAAGGTCGGAGTCGGGATCGACGGCGACGAGCTCTGCCCAGGCCTTAGTCCCCGATGGGAAATCGATTTCGATTTCCTGTGCGCCCGCTACGACGTGCTGATTGGTGATAATGTGGCCGTCATTGTCGATGACAAAGCCCGACCCCTGACCGGCGGGCACGGTGTCAGTGTGTGGGGGCCCCAGGTCGGCGAAGTTCCAGATCGTCACGACCCCCGGGTTGACCTTGGCGTAGAGCGCGGCCAGATCGGCGTCGCTGGGAGCGGGGGCGGTCGAGACGCTTGCGGCGATCGTCGGGGCGGCCGCCGGCGGCGAGCTCGGCAAAGTCTGGATGGCCGTCGGTGTCTCCTGGAGTGTGATGGTCGTCGGCAGACTGACCGAACAGGCCAGACTCATGATCACCAGTGCAACAGCTGGAACCACCATGTACTTGACTCTTACCATCTTGTGTACCCTCTCTGAGCCTCAACATCTCCGTCGAGGCGGCTTCACTTGGATCTTAGGGACGCCAACTCTCGAAAGAGCTCCCTTTCCCTTTTGCTCAGGTCGCGCGGGATCTCGACCTTCAGCCGTGCATACAGATCACCGTGGTCCTTCGACTTGCGTAGACGCGGCATCCCCCTGCCATTGAGGCGAAAGGTCGACTCAGGTTGACTTCCCGGGGGAATGGTCAGGACGACCGCTCCGGCCGGCGTGGCCACACTTGCCTCGCCGCCCAGGACGGCCGTCGGCAGATCGACGGTGACGTTGGTGTACAGATCATCCCCCTTGCGCTCAAAACGCGGATCGGGCGCCACCTCAACCGTGAGGTACAGATCCCCCGCCTGCCGCCGGCCGGCCTCGCCCTGTCCGGAGATCCGGACCCGGGTCCCTGAGTTCGCCCCTGGAGGTATCTTGACCTCCAGCCGTTTGCCGTTGCGGGTAAGGCTTCGTGTGGCGCCCGAATAGGCCTCCGTCAGGCTGATCGTGACCGTTTGCTCGATATCGCGTCCACGTCCGGAAGCGCGCTCCCCGAACCCTTGCCCGGTTCCGGGCATACCGCCGAAGATCACATTGAAGAAGTCGGAGAACCCACCTCCGAACAGGTCGCCCAGATCACCGACTTCCACCCGGACCCCGCCGGGCGCGCCTCCCATCCATTGGGACCAATCGAACCCTCCAGGCTGGCCGCCCATCCGCTGCCATGCCTGATACGACTGCCCAAGCTGGTCGTACTTGGCGCGTTTTGTCGCATCACCGAGGACTTCGTACGCCTCATTGATCTCTTTGAAGTGTTCTTCGGCCTGATGATCGCCGGGGTTCTTGTCGGGATGGTACTTCACCGCCAGCTTACGGTAGGCCTTCTTGATTTCCTTCTCATCGGCATCTCTGGAGACACCGAGGATCTTGTAGTAGTCTTTGTATTCCATCTCAGCCCTATGATTTCATTGTAAAAGGGCGTCGGCATTCCATCAAGGCAGACGGGTCCTATCTTGTCGACTCTCGCCGCGGAGGCCCTCGTCCTCCCCTGGTCGGCCTTCCATGCTATGATACCAGCATGAGTTCAAGGCCTCAGCGTGAGCGCGTTTTGCTCGTCGATGAGGACCCCGAGGTCC
>CAZGRL010000007.1:4030-76728 GCA_964528155.1 uncultured Anaerolineaceae bacterium | reverse complement strand
ACCTGATCGCACGTCAGGTCCTCGAGCCCATCGGTTACCTCGTCGCGACGGCGGACGATGCCGGCGCGGCCATTCAGCAATCCCTCAACTACGCCCCGGACCTGATCATCGCCAGCCTGACCCTCCCCGGACTCAGTGGCAAAGACCTCTTGGTGGCGCTCCGCTCTCAGGGCATGGAAGTCCCGATGCTTGTCACCGCCAGAGAAGGTATGGAGGCCGATGCGATCCAGGCGTTCCGACTCGGGGCGCGCGACTATCTCGTCAAACCATTGCGCGAGGCAGAGGTCGTCTCGGCGATCGAGCGGGCGATCAACGAGATCCGATTGCGACACGAGCGCCAGCAGCTGGCCGAACAACTGGCCGAGAGCAATCGCCAGCTGGAGCGGCGTGTCCGGGAGCTCACAACGCTGTATGGCATCGGCAAAGCTGTCACCTCGACGACGAACCAGGCTGCCCTTTTCGCCAAGCTCATGGAGGGCAGCCTATATGTTACCGAGGCCGATATGGGGTGGGTCCTCCTGAAGGAAGACAGCTCTGACAAGCTCATCCTGCGCGCCCAACACAACCTGCCACCTCCCTTCGCCGCCAGTATGCATCGGCCGTGGGACGATGGTATCAGCTCCCTGGTGATGATCTCGGGTGAGGCGTTGAGCATCCACGGTGAGGGGTTGGCCCAATTCAAGCTGGCCAAGGTCGGCCGGGCTGCCATGATCGCCCCCATCCGGGTCAGGGATCAGCCGATCGGGGTTATCTGCGTCTCAAGAAAGGACGCCCGCCCCTTCAGCGAGCGGGATCAGGCGATGCTCGAAGCTGTGGCCGACTACGCCTCGATTTCGCTGGTAAACGCGCGCCTGTTTCAGGCCCTTGAGGCACGGGCACGACGACTGCAAGAGGTCGTCGATGAAGCCCAGGTCGGGATCCAGAATCGCATGCAGGGGCTCGCCGGCGCAACCCCGCAATTGCAGGCCCTGCAGGAGGAAGTCGGCCGCCTGATGGAAATGCACCCCGGTTCGAGCCTGCAAGAGGGGCTGGGGAGGATCCGCCAGGAGATCCGCACGATCGCTCGCCAGCTCGCCGAAATACTCGAACGCTACGACGACAAGAACCGCTCCGAACCGACTGCCTCCGCTTGAACGCCGAACCTGGGCCGACGGGAGTACCATACCGGGAAATCGGCCCACATGCTAGGATCGTTGCGGACTGGAGCGGATGTCCGAGACACGGATTCTTGTCGTCGATGACAGCCCCGAGATTTGTCGCTTCCTAGACGAGTCGGTCTTGACGCCTGCCGGCTACATCGTCCGTTCGGTCGGCGATGGCATGTCGGCATTTACCCTCGCTAAAGAGACCGAGCCTCACCTCGTCATCGCCGATAATCAAATGCCCGGGTTGACCGGGATTGATCTCATTCGCCGCCTGCGGCAGGAGATGCCACAGGTCCCCGTCATCTTGATCACCGCCGACGGATCGGAGAGCCTGGCCGTGGATGCTCTGCGGGCCGGGGCGGTGGATTATCTGACGAAGCCATTCGAAGCCGAACATCTGCTGGCTGCCGTCGGTCGGGCGCTGGTCGAAGGTCGTCGCTGGCAGACCCTGATCCAGGCTCAGAGCGAAGCGCTGGCCAATGCCGAGATCCTGGCTCGGCGGCTGCAGGAGCTCGAGACCCTGGCCGGCATCGGCCGAACTGTGACGGCCATGCTCGACCTGGATCAAGTGCTGACCGCGGTCGTCGAGGCCGCTGTCAGCCTGACGGAGGCCGAAGAGGGAAGTCTGCTGCTGCTCGACGAAGACAGCGGTGAGCTTTACATGCGAGCTTCGAAGAACTTCGACGAGGAATTCGTCCACACATTCCGTCTTCATGTTCAGGACTCGCTCGCCGGTCAGGTGATATCCAGCGGCGAGCCGGTCATGCTCGATGAGGGTGCGCCGCAGAAGATCAAAACTTCCTATCTGGTGCATTCCCTTCTCTATGTTCCGCTGCGCGTCCGCGGCCGGGTGATCGGAGTACTCGGTGTCGACAACCGAAAGGCCGGCCGGAGCCTGACGCGTGAAGACCTCATTGTGATCATGGCGATGGCAGACTACGCCGCCATCGCCATCGAGAACGCTCAACTCTACAATCGGTCCGAAGCCGAACGGCGCAAGCTTGAGACGGTTCTGACCGGGACCGAGAACGCCGTCATCGTACTCGACCTGGAGAATCGTCTGCTGCTGATCAATCAGGCCGCGCGCGAGGCGTTCCACGTCAACGGCGATCACATCGGTCGATCGATCGTCGAGGCCATCGAGGATCCTCGACTGCTTGGCTTGATACGCGCACCCGGAAACTTGCCTCGCCGCGAGGAGATCGAGCTCGAAGACGGGAGAACTTTCAACGCCCAGCGCACTCCCATCCCTCATGTCGGCCAGACGATCGTGATGCACGACATCACCCATCTCAAGGATCTGGATCGGATCAAGTCGGAGTTCGTGACCACAGTCTCACATGATCTTCGGTCTCCGCTGACGGCGATATTGGGCTATGTCGAGTTGGTGGAACGCGCCGGGGAGCTCAACGAGCGACAGAAGGATTTCATCGAGCGCGTGCAGATGAGCGTTGGACAGATCACGACACTTGTGACGGATTTGTTGGATCTGGGAAGGATCGAAGCTGGCCTGGACACCACCAAAGAGACTACACCGATCACTGTCCTGGCTAAGTACGCCGTCGAGGGTCTGCGCGCCGCGGCCGACAAGGAAGGCGTGGATCTCGTCGCCTCGCTGCCGGAAGAACTGCCCATGGTGACCGGTGATCCGATCCGGCTGCGACAGATGATCGGGAACTTGATCGAGAACGCCATCAAGTACACGCCGGAAGGGGGAACCGTCTTCGTCGACGTCAGCTCCGAAGGAGACCAGGTGATCCTGCGTGTCCGTGATACAGGACTAGGGATCCCGCCGGCCGATCAGCCATATCTGTTTGACAAGTTCTTCCGCGCGAGCAATATCCCCGATGACACTCCCGGCACCGGGTTGGGACTCTCCATCGTCAAATCGATCGTCGACAGCCACAATGGACGAATCTGGGTGACCTCCCGGCAGGGTGAAGGAACGACTTTCACCATCGTACTTCCCTCAGCGCTGGCCTGAAATCGACTTTCGAACGCAAGCGTTGGCGGCCAGGAAGGTGGTCTCTGTATTTCCGGCCGCCTGCGGTCGCCCGGGCGGTCCATCTCTGGTCAGTGGCCGCCAGCCTGGGAAGCTCTCTTCACCCAGCGTGCGGTCTGGCCAGGCTGACCTGGGCCATGCCACAAAGGTCTGGCAGGACCGCTGGAAAATGGAAGAGCGCCGCATGATCGCGGCGCCGGCTGGGTGGCTGGTGGGTTAAAGATGCCTCCGCCGGGGCGGTGAGGGGGGTAACCCGGCGGAGGCTTTCGCCAAAGGAGGAGACAGCGATGAGCGTAGGGTTTCCCCTTCTCTCGTCTCCGCGCGCTATAATAGCCGCCCGTCGGGACAGTTCCTATTGCCGAAAGTCATTCCCGATATGTGACGTTTCTCACAGGGGCAGAGGCGAGGACGTGTCACGCCTGTCTGATCCCACTCCTGCCCTCGATGCAAGTGGACGAGCTACCAATGAGTGATGCGGCAGACCTTCGTCGCAGGTTGAGCCGGCTTGGCCGCCAGAAGCCGAAAACCTCAAGAGCCCGACCCGTCGCCAGGCAGTCCGGTCCTATCGGCCTACCGCCCGGCGACGAGTTGAGCACGCCCTACGGCGCCGCCTTCCGCATCGACACTCCCTATTCCCTCGACCATGTACACGGGTCATCGGCCCTGGCTAGCGTCCTCGACTACGAGTCGGTCCTTGCGGCCGAGGTCGTGCGCCAGCCAAAGTTGGCGGGCGCCAGCTTCGAGCGGATGGCGTTTCTGGACACGGAGACGACCGGGTTGGCCGGCGGAGCCGGCACGCTTGTCTTCCTGGTGGGGGTTGGGACGTTTGAAGGGGATACCTTCCGTCTGCGGCAATATTTCTTGCGGGACCCGTCGGAGGAACCGGGGATGCTCTCCGCCCTCCAGGACGACCTCGAGGCGATCCAGGGGTTCGTGACGTTCAATGGTCAAGCCTTCGATGTTCCACTTCTTGAGATGCGCTACCGGGTGGGGCTGCGGCAAGACTGGCCGCTCACGGGCTGGCCTCAGCTCGACCTACTTCACCCTGCCAGACGCCTGTGGCGCCGCAGCCTGCCGGACTGCTCTCTCGGAACCATCGAACGCGAGGTCCTTGGTGTCTCCCGTTCGCAGGAAGACATTCCGGGGTCCCTCATCCCGGCGATGTATCTGGACTATCTTAGAACGGGGGATGCTTCCGATATGGCGCGGGTGCTTTACCACAACGCCATAGACATCCTTTCACTCGTCGGCCTCACCAGCCTGATTCTTGACCGTCATCGCTTGCAGGATCCGGCAGGCCTTTCAGCCGCCGAGGCCTTGGGGCTGGCTGTCTGGCACCAAACAAGCGGGCGGACTGGCGAGGCAGAGTCGGCCTGGCAGGCGGCCGTCTCGGCGAATGAGCGCGCCATCAAGCTCGAGGCCCTGCGCCGCTACGGGGCTCATCTGAAGCGACGTGGCCGAAGGGGCGAGGCACTCTCAGGGTGGCAGGCGTGGCACGAACTGGCACCAGCCGACCCGCAACCTTGTATCGAACTAGCCAAGTACTATGAGTGGGAGGCCGGCGATCTCGAGGAAGCGATCGTATGGGCCGAAGCCGGTCTTACTTGCCTGGACCGTTGGCCGGCGGACTGGCGCAAGGATCACACGACGGCCGAGATCGAGCACCGTCTTCAGAGATTGGCCCGCAAACTGGGCCGGCGGCCATGATCCCTCATTGAACGGCGCCGCCGGAAACTAGCCCTTTCTTCCGCTGACAATTTGGGGTGTCCCTCGTCGTTACCTCTTGAGCGCTGCCGTCACCCGCTCCAACTTGGCGCGCGCCTCCGAGGCGACGTCGCACGCAAGTGCATCCGTGGAAAGATCGCCCACGCTCATCATCGTCTCGGGATTGATGATGGAAACGCGACTTCCCTGGCCGTGCTCCTCGACGACGACGTTGCACGGCAAGAGCAGTCCGATTTCAGGGTTGCCTGACAGGGCGCGGTGAGCCAATGTAGGATTGCACGCGCCTAGAATCACGTACGGCCGGAAATCCTCGCCGAGCTTCTCCGTGAAGGTTGTCTTGACGTCGATCCTGGTGAGAACGCCGAAGCCCTCGGCTCGCAATTCCTGCGTAACACGCTTCTCGGCAACTTCGACTGAATCATCCAACTCTGCCTGGAAAGAAAGCGGTTGTGCCATGACGCCTCCTGCCGTCGTAGGACCCAATCCCACGGACTTTCGGATTAGCTCATTGTTCTTGACTGGGGTCAGGTCCGGGCGATCTCAGGCCGCGCCCGTGTCGATCTCCTGGCGAACAGTGCGGTACAGGCTCTCCGCTTTCAGTTCCTGAAGCGTGTAGCACGGCGCGTTCAGCCTCTCGGCGAGTCGCTTGGCCAGACCCTGATCGAAGGCGGCATGCTCCATGTTGATGACCACGGATCGAATCTCCGCCTCACGGATCTGATCGGCGACGAGGAGCGATTCCTCCAAAGGCGGGAGGTTGCCGGTGGATACATTTCCGGCGCCGTCGGTCAGGAGCAGCATCAGCGGTAGGACGTCCGGGTGGGTCGTCTTTTCTTGGAGAAAGACTTCGAGTGCGAGGGACAGACCGGCGGATAGAGGCGTCTTACCACCCACCGGTATGTCGGCCAGCGCGCGTTGGGCAAGCTGGACCGAGTTTGTCGGAGGCAAGATCAATAGCGCACGATCCTTTTGAAACACAACCAATCCGACACGATCACGCCGCTGATAAGCGTCGGTGAGGAGCGACAGGATTGCCCCTTTCGTCGCCGACATTCGCTCGGCGACCGCCATCGACCATGAGGCGTCGACCACGAACAGGATCAGATTCGCCGACCGGCGGACGCGAACCTTTCGTTGAAGATCGGAGGGCTCGATGGCGAAGGCGACCTTCTCCCGTTGCTCGGCCCGCTCCACCTGGTGCGGCGCGGCAGCGCGCAGGGTCGCGTCAAAGGCGATGTCGTCGACCTTGCCGGTCGCCGGCCTGGCCATGATGTAGCGACCGCGTTTGCGCGTTGTCCTGGAGAGCGTCCTTCGCCCTGGGGTGTGCCGCGTGAGGCGATCGAGCGAGCCGCCAATCCGACGAGGGGCGAAGGATTCACCGGTCTTGACCTTGTCCCCCCCTTCCCACCAGCGGGCTTCGAGCGATTCGGGCGGGGTCTGCAGAGTAGGCTCGGCCTGGCCGACTTCCTTCTTGTCTTCAGAAACCTCCCGGGCTACGCCCTGCTGGCGTCTTTTTTTTTTCGCCTCCGGCTCGTCTTCCGAGGGCGTGTCTTCCTCGCTCTCGCCTCCGTTCACCTGCGACTGAACCTGTTCGATGCGGGCCTGAAGATCTTCCAGATTGACGTCGACCTGCTGGAAGGGCCCACGGCGTAGGCGGTGCGGCAGGGCGAGCTCGGCCGCCAGGGCGATATCCAGTTCGGTGATGGCGCTGCGGCCTTCGTAGGCTGCATGCGCCCGTGCGGCCTTCAGGATCACAAGGTCGGCCCGGTGGCCGTCGACCTGGAGGGAAGAAGTCAACGCAGCGATCGAAAGCAGGTCGCGCTTGGAGTACGTCACTCGATCGACCGATTCGCGGGCGCGGGAGATTTCGCCCGAGAGCGCCTCCTCCCTGCCCAGCCAATGCTCGCGGAACCCGACCGGGTCGGCTTCAAATGCCAGATTTCGCTCCATGATGGCAACCCGGTCGCGCGGATCCTGCAGTCCGTGAATTTCGACCGACAGGGCGAACCGGTCGAGCAACTGAGGCCGAAGATCGCCTTCCTCGGGGTTCATCGTGCCGACCAGGATGTAGCGGGCTGGGTGGCTGAAGGAGATCCCTTCGCGTTCCACAAAGTTCATTCCCAGCGCGGCTGAATCCAGCAACAGATCGACGACGTGATCATCCAACAGGTTGACTTCATCGATATAGAGCAGACCGCGATTGGCTGAGGCCAGGACTCCGGGCTCGAAATGCCGTTCCCCTTCCTTGATTGCACGCTCGATGTCCAGCGTGCCCACCACTCGATCCTCGGTAGCCGATACCGGCAGATCGACGAACGAGGTCCGGCGCATCTGCACGGGAAGGACCTCGTTGCGGGCAGCCCGCTCGCGGCACTCTGTGCACCAGGTCGTCGGCTGGTTGGGGTCGCAGCCAAAACGGCAGTCGGCGACGACTTTGACCTCAGGCAGCAAGGCTGCCAGCCCTCGGGCGGCCGTCGACTTCGCCGTGCCACGCTCTCCGCGAATCAACACGCCCCCGATACGCGGGTTGATCGCGTTCAGAATCAGCGCACGACACATGCGTTCTTGACCGACAAGGGCGGTGAATGGGTAAACAACGGGCACGGAATCTGACCTCCGCGCGGGATTATACCGCACCATCCCGCCTGCACGGGCGCGGGGCTGTGGGGAGGTCTGGATGGGCGAGCGAGCCGTCGTCTGGCATGTATTGCAGCCGTGACCGATGCCTGTGGCCCGTGGCCAATGCAGCCCTGGGTCAGGCGAATCCTTCAGCCGGAAGCATCTTGGCTCGGCTTGACGGCTTCAGGAACCGGCCGCGATCGCCCGCCGAAGGGCGGAATTGAATTCAGACCTCATGAATTCCTTCTCCAAGCACGCGGCGAGATTTCTGGATGGTCGTGCGCATCGACAACCCGAGATTCATTTCACTAAAGGGCGGAAGGTTGTCAAGACACCCGTTCGCCCTTATAATGCCCCAGACAACTCGTGCAAAAGGTTCGTTGGATGGTTGACAATGATGAGACCATCGGACAGGGTTCAGAATCGATGGACGGACAGTCCGCCGAGCCTGAGTCACATCCGATGGATGCCTTCCTTGAAGGGGAGGCCTATGAACTTGAAACCCCACGACGTGGGGAGATCCGCACCGGGACGATCGCCCGTATCTCGGGGAGCGATGTTCTGGTAGATATCGGCGCCAAGTCTGAAGGCCTGATCCCCGCCCGGGAGATCGAGGGGCTTTCAGAAGAAGAACGCGCCGAGCTTAAAGTTGGCAAAGAAGTGACCGTCTACGTCGTTCGCTCCGGAACCGGGGGCGATGTGACGACGCTTCTTTCCCTGGTAAGGGCCGAAGAAGAGAAGGACTGGCAGGATGTCGAGGGTCTGCTCGAGTCGCAAGAGGCCTTCGAAGGCGAAGTCTCTGGCTACAACAAGGGCGGCCTGATTGTGAAGCTCGGCCGCCTGAGAGGGTTTGTCCCTGCCTCACAGGTGAGCCTATCGCGACGGCGACGTGCCGAGGGAGACACGCCCGACCGGCGATGGGGGAAGATGGTCGGCGAACCCATCGTGGCCAAGGTGATCGAAGTCGACCGTCGACGCAACCGCCTGATCATCTCGGAGAGGGCGGCCGCCCGAGAGGCCAGGAGAGCCCTCAAAGACCGTCTGATCGCCGAGCTCAAGCCCGGAGAAACCCGCACCGGGCATGTGATCAGCCTGGCGGACTTTGGGGCGTTCGTGGATATCGGCGGGGCGGATGGCCTGGTCCACCTGTCGGAGATGTCCTGGAAGCGAATAGATCATCCGCGCGAGCTGGTCGAGGTCGGTCAGGAAGTCAAGGTCAAGGTCTTGAACGTCGATCCTGAGCGCAAGCGGATCAGCCTCTCACTGCGCGAGCTGGAAAGCGATCCATGGGATCGGATCGTGGATTGGGTGAAGGAAGGGCAGCTGATCGAAGGCAAGATCACCAAGTTGACGAAATTTGGGGCCTTCGCAAGACTGTCCGACATTCAGGAATTCGACATCGAGGGCTTGATCCATATCTCTGAACTGTCCGATCGCCGGATCGAGCACCCGCGTGAGGTTGTCCAAGAGGGTCAGGTCTTGACCTTGCGTGTCACCAAGGTCGAGCGCGAACGGAGGCGCATTGGTTTGAGCCTCAAGAAGGTCGATTCGCCGGAGTACGCCGAGATGGATTGGCAGTCGGCGGTGGGAGAAGCGACGCCTCCGAGTGATTCGGCTCAGGAGTCGGAGCAGCCACCCGAGCCCGAGTTCGAGGATTTCGACGCCGCGCTCGAGGCTGAGCAAGCCGAATCTCCGGCGGAAACCCGCGAACCGAAGGAGCAGCCGGCCGAGACCGTCGAGATGGCTGGTGGACTAGAGCCGTCGGGCGAAGAAGCGGCCGAGCCTTCGGAGGCCGAAGCCGAAGTTGAAGGATCGGAGGAGCCCCCGGCGGACGAAGCCGGCCAACTTCCCGGTGAACAGGAGACCGAGGGAGGCGGCGGAGACGTGGAATCCGATTGAGCATGCCGGCCGGGCAGCTCCTCCGGAGCGCCCGGCCGAATGACTCTTCCGAGTCGACATGGGAAATGAGCATCCCCCGGGGGAGCCCGCAAACTTTGGTAGAATAGGACAATTCCGAGGCTGATTTGCGAGCTGAGGTGAGGAGAGGTTGTGACCAACCAGGATAAGATGGATCGCTTCACTCAACGGGCGAGGCGTGTGTTGAGCCTGGCTCATGAAGAAGCCGAGCGCCTGCATCACAATTACATCGGCACCGAACATATCCTCCTCGGCCTGATTCGGGAAGAAGGGGGCGTTGCCGGAAAGGTGTTGCGCGAGCTGGGCCTGGAGCCGGCCAGAGTGAAGGAAATGGTGGAGAGGCTTACCGGAGTTGGTAGGCATTCTGGGGGCCGACCTGAGTTGGCCCCGGGTGCGCAGCAGGTTCTCCAACTCGCCGTTGAAGAAGCACGCCGCATGGGTCACCACTACATTGGGACCGAGCACCTGCTCCTGGGCCTGGTCCGCCACGGGGAAGGCCTCGGGGTGGACGTCTTGAGGCGGCTCGGTGTCACGCCGGAGCAGGTCCGCCGCCAGACCCGCCGGATTCTGGAAGAAAGTCCCGTTCGTCGGGCCAGCGGAAAGCCGGCCGGCTCCGAACGCAAGGAATCCACGGTCAAGACCCCCTTACTCGATCAGCTCGCCACTGACCTGACCCAACTCGCCGAAGACGAGAAACTGGATCCGGTGATCGGCCGTCAAACCGAGATCGAGCGCGTGATCCAAATCCTGGCTCGTCGGACCAAGAACAACCCGGCCCTGATCGGAGAGCCCGGTGTGGGCAAGACGGCCATCGTCGAAGGCCTGGCGCAACGAATCGTGACCGGCGAGACCCCCGAGCCCTTGCTGGGGAAGCGAGTGCTTCAGCTCGATGTGGGCTCGCTGGTCGCGGGAACGATGTATCGTGGTCAGTTTGAAGAACGCCTCAAGCGGGTGATCGATGAACTGAAGGCCGCGGCGGCGATCTTGTTTATCGACGAAGTGCACATGCTCGTCGGAGCCGGGTCGGCCGGTTCATCTGTTGACGCGGCCAATATTCTTAAGCCGGCGCTTTCACGTGGCGAGTTGCAGGTTATCGGCGCCACGACGCTCGACGAGTACCGCAAGTACATCGAGAGCGACGCCGCGCTTGAGCGGCGCTTCCAACCGGTGATGGTCGAGGAACCCTCGATTGAAGAGACGATCGATATCTTGCGCGGCGTCAAGGGCCCGTATGAGAACCATCACAAGCTGATCATCACGAACGAGGCCATCGAGGCCGCCGCGTACCTCTCGTCACGCTACGTGACAGATCGCTTCCTCCCCGACAAGGCCATCGACTTGATCGACGAAAGCGCTTCTCGGGTTCGGATGTACAAGAGCCCGGAAGCTCATACCCTTCAGCGCATGATGACTGAGTTGCGCGAGACGCGCGCTGCTCATGCTCAGGCGCTCGAGGAAGCCCGCTACGACGATGCTCAAGAGCTCGTCATGCACGAGTCGGAGCTGGAGGAGAAATTGGGACAGATGCGCGCTGGCTGGCAGCGGACCGAAGACAGCCCTCGCGTAACACCCGACGATATCGCCGAAGTCGTGGCGATGTGGACGGGAGTGCCGGTGATGCAGATTGCCCAGGAGGAATCCGAGCGGCTGCTTCAAATGGAGGGGGCACTCCACGAGCGCATCGTCGGCCAGGATGAAGCGATCCAGGCCATTGCCAAGGCAGTGCGGCGGGCGCGGGCAGGTCTCAAGGATCCCAAGCGCCCGATCGGGTCCTTCATATTCCTGGGGCCGACCGGTGTGGGCAAGACGGAGTTGACCAAGGCCCTGGCTGAGTTCATCTTCGGAACCGAAGATGCGCTGATCCAGATCGACATGTCGGAGTTCATGGAGCGCCACACCGTCAGTCGCCTGGTCGGGGCGCCTCCGGGCTACGTCGGCTATGACGACGCCGGACAGTTGACCGAAGCCATCCGTCGCCGGCCATACAGCATCGTCGTCTTCGACGAGGTCGAGAAGGCTCATCCCGATGCCCACAATATGCTCCTCCAGATCATGGAGGAAGGCCATCTGACCGATGCGCGCGGACGCAAGGTCGACTTCCGCAACGCCATCGTTGTGATGACTTCGAATATCGGGGCCGAGCTCATCAAGCGGCAGACACAGCTCGGTTTTGCCCTTCAACGCGATGAGGTGACCGAGGAGCGGACGGCGCACGAAGAGATGCGCAAGAAGCTCATGGACGCCTTGCGCAAAGTGTTCCGGCCGGAGTTTGTGAATCGAGTCGATGCCATCATCGTCTTCCACGCGCTGACGAAGGAGCAGATCGTGAGCATCGTCGATCTCGAGCTCAATAAGGTGGCGGTGCGGCTGGGCGAGCACCAGATCAAGCTCCACACAACCGATGAAGCGCGCAACAGGATGGCCGACCTGGGCTACGATCCGGAAATGGGCGCCCGGCCGCTCAAACGTGTGATCCAGAACAAGGTGGAGGACCGGTTGTCGGATGGGTTGCTATCCGGTGAGTTCAAGGATAAAGATCAAATCGTGATTGAAGTCGATGGTGAAGAGGTCATCCTGCGCGTCGAGAAGTCCGAGCGCGAGGACGAACCGCAGGAGGTCATGCCGACGAACTGAACAGCACCCATCCGAGGTGTTGTCGAAAAGAAGGACAGGCGCAGCTTGGCTGCGCCTGTCCTTCTTTTCGACGTCAGCCCCTCCGCGTATAATCCTGAAACTGGAAGTCGGAGGAAGTGTGGCCAAGACGATAGTCCGGTACGTATGTCAACAATGCGGCCGTGCGGCTCCCAAGGCGCTCGGTCGTTGTCCGCAATGCGGCGCGTGGAACAGCATGCTGGCTGAAGTCCAGAGCCCCAGCCGGTCGCGGACGCGAGCCGTATCGCCAAAACCCGGTTCCGCCCCCCGCCGTCTGGCCGAGATCGTTGGTGACGTTGACGAGCGTCTGCCGCTGCCGATCGAGGAATTCGCCCGAGTCCTCGGCGGAGGGGTCGTGCCGGGCTCGCTAGTCCTCGTCGGTGGCGATCCAGGGATCGGAAAATCCACTCTGCTGCTTCAGATGGCGGCCGAGATGGCGCGGGCCGGTACCGTCCTGTATGTCTCGGGCGAGGAGTCGGAACGTCAGATCAAGGGTCGCCTTCTTCGCCTGGCCAATGGAGCGGAGCCGCCCGAAGGGCTGTATCTACTCACCGAGACCGATCTGGAGAGCATCCTGGGTCACATCCAGGCGTTGAAGCCCGGCCTGGTTGTCGTGGACTCGATCCAGACGGTTTACCTTCCCGAGATCGAGTCGGGGGCTGGATCGATCACTCAGGTGCGCGAGTCGGCCAACCGACTTCAGGTGCTGGCCAAGACCGAGGACATTGCTATCTTCCTGGTGGGGCACGTGACGAAAGAGGGTTCCATCGCTGGCCCGCGCGTCCTGGAGCACACCGTAGACACCGTCCTTTATCTCGAGGGCGATTCACTCCACACCTATCGCCTGCTCCGGTCGGTCAAGAACCGCTTCGGCCCGACAACCGAGGTCGGGGTTTTCGAAATGCGATCGGCCGGGTTAGTGGAGGTCCCCAACCCATCAGAGGCCTTCCTGGCGGAGCGGGTTGTGAATGCACCTGGTTCTGCCGTGGCTGTGACAATGGAGGGCACTCGGCCCCTGTTGGTGGAGATCCAGGGCCTGACCAGCGCCACGTCTTTTGGCCATCCGCGGCGAACAGCCAACGGCGTCGACTTCAACCGCGTGCTGCTCACAGTGGCTGTGCTCTCGCGCCGGGTCGGGCTGAAACTGGCCGACCAGGATGTCTTTGTGAACGTCGTTGGGGGCATGCGGATCCGCGAGCCCGCGGCAGATCTTGCAGTTGCCGCGGCCATCGCCTCTTCGGTCAAGGATCAACCCCTGGCGGCCGATCTGGCCATGGTCGGAGAGGTCGGCCTCTCAGGCGAATTGCGCGCCGTGCCTCAGCTGGGTGCGCGGTTGTGGGAGGCCAGCCGGTTGGGTTTCAAGCGGGTCGTCATCCCGGCCAGCGCTCGCCGGGATGACGGATGGCCGGAGGCTCTCGAGGTTACACCCTCACGAAGTGTGCGCGACGCGTTGAACATCGCGTTGGCTCGATCCTGAGGCGGGACACAGGCGGTTCTGTCACGCGCATGTATCTCATGATGAAGATCGGGATGGCGAATCGCTGGCGCGCACCATCGGGGCTCGTCTGAAGCTCTATTTCGAGCAGTTCTCTGTTACCTGTCCGTCCTCCCTTGAACCGATGCCGGTTTAAGGTTCCTTCCCTGGGCGGCCGCTTCGGTCCTCATAGCCCCGACTGCCCCCATATGTGGCGTCGGCTGCGGTTGGCGGTCGGCTTTATTGGGGAGGATGTCCCCCCGCGGAATGCTCGCCCGATATCTCGGATCGGCAGTCGATGGTGTGTTCCTTTAACATTGACCGTGCTTAAATCTTCGATTGTTTTTAGGTTGGAGTAGGCTAGTTGTCTTGAACTGGCATCGGCGTTCTGATAGAATTCGGCCGTTGCTGGTGCTCGTTGTGTGGGGACCGAAGCCGGGTTGAGAATCTTGTAGAGGTTTCGGTGGCCGTCTCTCCGACGGTTTGCAATTCCCGCAACATCTGCTCAATCGCAAAGGTTTTCCGTCTCTGTTGACATCCACGATCCGGATGGGTGGGCCCGTCAGGCCCGTTCCTCTCGGCCGGTGCGGTTGATTCTGCCCCGCCCATTCCGCGACTGGCAGTGACACAGCCGCCTCCGTGGATTTGAAGCGTCGGAAGCCGCCTCGGAATGGAGTGGCCCTCAAATGGACGCGAAGCGAATCTGGGATGCCGCGCTCGGTCAAATGCAAATCGAGATCCCCCGAGCCGTCTTTGATACCTGGGTTCGTGATGCGGAGTTGGTGAGCTACGAAGATGGCGTCTTCATCGTAGGCGTACAGAACGCATTCGCTCGCGATTGGCTCGAGGACCGGCTCATGTCGACCGCTCAGCGTGTGCTTTCCGGGTTGGCGGGCCGGACGGCCGAGGTTCGGTTTGTCGTCTGGCAATCGGACTCGTCGACAGAGGACATCGTCTTCTCGAAGAGTGAGGTCGATCCCGACATAGGAACGGCGCCTCTCTATCCCGGATCCAATCTGAATGCGCGCTACACTTTCGAGAACTTCATTATCGGGGCTGGGAACCGTCTGGGGGCGGCCGCAGCCCAGGCGGTGGCCGAGAACCCGGCCCATGCCTACAATCCTCTCTTCCTATACGGTGGCGTCGGCCTGGGGAAAACGCACCTGCTCCACGCCGTCGGGAATGCTTGCGTCGAGGCCGGCCTGCGTGTGCTGTACGTCTCCTCGGAAGACTTCACGAACGACCTGATCAACGCCATACGCAGCCATACGACGGTGACCTTTCGAGAACGCTACCGGCGGATGGATGTTCTCCTCATCGACGACATCCAGTTCCTGGCGGGCAAGGAATCCACCCAGGAGGAGTTCTTCCACACGTTCAACACGCTCCACGGCCAGGATCGACAGCTTGTGATCTCGTCGGATCGACCCCCAAAGGCGCTCGTGACCCTTGAAGAGCGCTTGCGCTCGCGCTTCGAATGGGGGCTGACCGCCGACATCCAGCCGCCGGACCTGGAGACCCGTCTGGCGATTCTGCGGACCAAGGCCGAGCGGGCCGGCCGTCAGGTCGAGCCTGAGCTGCTGGAGATCATCGCCCGCAAGGTGCAGAGCAACGTCCGTGAGCTCGAGGGCGCGCTCACTCGCGTCTTGGCGATGTCGGATCTGAGCGGCGTGGCGCTCAATTCAGAGCTGGTCGAGACTGCGCTGGTGGATCTGCTGCCACGTGGCGGCGCGCTCACCCCGGAAGCGATTCTGGAGGCTGTCGCCGGTCACTACAACCTGAGCCGTGATCAGTTGTCCAGCCGCGACCGATCCCGCCAAGTAGCCCTGCCGCGTCAGGTGGCGATGTACCTGATACGCGAGGAGACCCGGGCCTCGCTACCCCAGATCGGATCGGCGCTTGGGGGGCGAGATCACACGACCGTCATGTACGGCTGTGAGAAGATCGCCGATCTGCTCGAGACGGATGATACGCTGCGGCGCCAGGTGATGGCGATCCGGGAGGCCGTCTACCAACAGGTCGGGGCGCCGGCCTGAAGCCGGGGGAGTCTTCCCAAAGCACCCTTCGACGGAATACATCCCGAGCGAAGCCGAGGACTCGGCCTACGGGCATCGTTCCCGCTCCCTGGCGCGACCTGCCAGGGCGGGCAGGGTACTGTGGAGGGATGGAGGCTTCTCCTCACCACAAGACCCCAACGCGCCCTGCCCGCCCAAGCCCTGTCCCGAAATGACGACCGTATCTCAGGAATATGACAACCCGCACTTCCTCCAGCCAGCCAGGCGAGCTAAAGTAAGTACGCAAGCCGCCACCAATGGCTGCGTCGGGAGATAACAGCTTCTTTTGACGAAGGGGCGTCTCGAGACCGGTCCCACTGCGGCTCCCGGCCGGCGCCCTGAACTCCTGGTGCACAATTTCCCGTACGCCCACTGTGGCGGCGGTTTGCGTTTAAGGAGAACAGGCTCCCGGACCCTCTAAGGCTCCGGGAGCCTACGCTGAGCGGGCAAGGGCTCCCCGAGAGCTTCACCGCGCCGAAGGGGATGGGTCCACGGCGCCGCGATCATCCATCAGGGTCGACAGAGCTCTGCCAAGCACCCGGATCGAGTGTTGGTACTCGTCCAGGTCGATGTGTTCCTCGGCGGTGTGATCCAAGCGGGAATCCCCCGGGCCGTAGGCGGCGATTGGGCAGCGCCACACCGGCCCCACCACGTTCATGTCGGACGTGCCTGTCTTGTGAACGTGCCGCGGCTGTCCCCCTTCGGCGCGAATCGCTGATCGCAGCGCGCGGGTGAGGGCGTTGTTGTTCAAGGCCTGGAAAGCGGGCTCATGTCCCGAGAAACTCATCTCACCATCGGGGATCCCGGATCGTATCGCCTGTTCCACATCTGCCGGACGGAGGCCTGGAGGTAGTCGCAGGTTGACCTCCATCCGGGCGCGGCCGAAGGCGCCCTCTCGGCTTGTCTGGATCGATTGCAGAGAAGGCCTGAGCCTGCGGAATTCATCCGCTCGCCCGTGGTTGAACGTGGACGAATGGTCCTCGATCCAGCGCCAGGCCCCAACGGCGACCTCGGCCGGGCTTCGGGTAGGTCCGGCCGAGTGGGCCAGCCCTCCTTCCCATGACCACGACAGGTTGAGGCGGCCTTTGTAGCCGAGCGTCAGCCGGTCCCAGCCGCTAGGCTCGCCGATGAGACACGCCTCCGGCCGATACTGACTTATGGCATAGCGCGCGCCGCGACTGGTGGCGGCCTCCTCTTCCGAGGCTCCGATGACGATCAGCCGAACATCCGATGGCGGATCGGTCGAAGCCGCGGCGACGGCGAACGCTGCCAGCGCGCCCTTTGCATCCACCGACCCTCGCCCGAAAAGCCGACGTCCGTCAATCCGGACAGCGACCTCTCCCGGGAATGTATCGATGTGGCCGAGGAGCACGATCTCTCTTGGGCCGTCCCCCCGGTCTCCCACCGCGCTTCCGGTCTCATCGACCCAGGTCCGGAAGCCGCGGTCGGCCATCCATTCCGTGAGAAGTGCCGAAGCTTCAGTTTCGGCACCAGATAGGCTGGGGATGGTCACCAGATCGCGGAGCAATGCCTCGGCCTCGATCGCAGTTACCCGTGTTCGCCTTCCCGTCGTGGTCTCAAGCATTCGCTAGTTCCTCCAGGGTTTGTGTGATCGCCCGGCGAACGAGGTCGAGCTCATCCTGGCGCACCACAAGCGGCGGCAACAGACGCAGAACCGTGGGTCCCGCGGGAAGGGCAAGCACTCCGCGCGCCATAAGGCTCTTGAGGAATGGCGTCACTCGCTTGCGCAAGTCGATGCCGATCATCAGGCCACGGCCTCGGATGCCTCGGATCATCGGCTGATCCAAGGATCTCAGGTCTTCTAGCAACCTTTCGCCCAGTTCTCTCGATCGCGCGGGGAGGTTTTCTTCGGCCAAGACATCCAGGGTTGCTAGTGCTGCGGCGCAGGATAGAGGATTGCCGCCGAGTGTGCTGCCGTGGGATCCTTCTGGTATCACGCCGAGTGACTCTCTCCAACACACTACGCCCATCGGCAGCCCACCGGCGATGCCCTTGCCCAGGCACATGACATCCGGTACCAAATCGAGGCCCTGACAGGCAAACCAACTGCCGGCCCGGCCGAGACCCGTCTGGACTTCATCGATGATCAGGAGTGCCCCCCTGTTCGTGCACAGGTCGCGGACACCATGTAGGAACTCTGGCGAACCCGGATACACGCCGCCCTCTCCCTGGATGACCTCCAACACGACCGCCGCGGTCAAATCGTCGATCGCCAGCTCAGCCGCATCCAGATCGTTGTATGGGATATGCACGACCTCCGGGATGAGTGGTTGGAAGGGCTCGCGGTACCTCGGGTTCCACGTCGCCGAGAGTGAGCCCATCGTACGACCGTGAAAACCCCTTTGAGCGGCGATGATCCCTTTGCGCTTCGTCACCAGTCGGGAGAATTTCAGCGCGCCTTCGACTGCTTCAGTTCCTGAATTGCAGAAGAAGAAACGGGTCACGTCCTCAGGGGTGTGCCTGGACAGTCGCTCGGCAAAGAGCGCCCGCTGATCGTTGTAGAAGATCTCGGGACAGGTGATCAGGCGTTCGGCCTGGCGCTGGACGGCCTCGACAACGCGCCGGTGACTGTGGCCCAACAGAGTGACCCCCTGACCGCTGGTCATATCGAGATATGTCCGGCCTTCGACATCGCGGACCTGCGAGCCAAGTCCCCGAACGAGCGCCAGTGGCCGTTTGGGATACGCGCCGGAGGTATGGCGATTTTCAAGCTCGAATATGGAGGCGAAGACGTCAGACCTCTTCACTCCCAGATCAAGATCGGTGTTGTGAGTCAAACCAGGTTCCTCCGCCGGCCAAAGCTCGGCGCAGGGGGTGGGCCACACGGCCGTCGGCCAGCCCGACCCGCCTCACGCCGCTCTCGAGCGCTTCCTTTACGCTCATGACCTTCCTCTTCATCCGTCCCTGCGCCCATTCGATCGCATGCTCAATTTCGGGCTGACTCACATGGGCAACCAGGCTGTCCTCTATCGGATACTGCTGCAACAGCCCGGAAACATTCGAGATGATGATCAGCTGCTCAGCGCCAAGCGCCGCCGCCACCGCGGCCGCTGCCCGGTCGCCATCGACGTTGAGCAGACCATCCGCGTCGCTGCGGGCCACCGGCGGCAAGACCGGTACGATGCCGTCAACCAAGAGCATCTGCAATCTTTCGGTGTCGACGCTACGTATCCTGCCGGAGTAATCGTCACGGATGACCCGCACCCTCCCGTCCTCGAGGGCCCGGATGGTCTGCTTGCGTTCTCCCCACAGCGCGCATTCCACCCCGATTAGTCCGCATGCATGGACCTGGCGGGCATCGAGCCAACGCACGATCTCACCGTTGAGCTCGTCCGTGGCGCGGACGAAGATGTCGCGCATACCACGGTCGGTATAGCGGCTGACGTGACCCGCGGGAGATGTAAGGAAGACAGGGGGACGGCCAAGGGTAGTCGCCAGGCGATTGGCTCGGTCCGAACCGCCGTGCAGGACGACAACCGAGGATCCTGCGTGAGCGAACTCGGCGATGTCGTCGCAAACCGCACTCAGGTCAATCCCGGCGCTTCCGCCGATCTTGATGACGATCCGGCTGTCGCCCATCGTGGGCCTCCTAACGGTGATCCCCTGCCATTGGCTGGCAAGGCCGCTTGCTTGGACGCATGCGGCTGCTCGCCACCGTCAGCTGACTTTGCAGGGAGATGGCTCCATCCTCACCCTCCTGTCCGTCGTCATCCACGCGACCTCGATGCGGTGAGGTAGTCGCTTGGTTGGGTCATCGGGCAGCTCTGCTGCCCGATGACCCAACCAAGCGTTATCTTCCCCCTCCCCCGTTGAGGGCATGTTCGGAGTGACCTCCGCCGAATGACGGGGGAGGGGGATCGAGGGGCGGGGGTCGTCTCAAGACAACTCCATTGAATTCTTCCGGTATCGGACAGAATCTAGACCGGATGCAAACCGGGGAAGGCTAGCCCCGATCGCTCGTCGATTCCCAGCATGAGGTTCATCGACTGTACCGCAGAGCCGGCTGCACCCTTCATCAAATTGTCCAACGCGGCGATGACGATCAACACGCCGGTGGCGGGATCGAGACTGAAACCGATGTCACAGTAGTTCGTCCCGGCCAGGATCGTCGGCTCCGGGAATCGGTGCAGCCCACGCTTCGACGCGACCAAACGGACGAACGGATCCGCGGCGTAGGCAGTGCGATATACATCCCAAAGCGCGCGCTCGTCTTGAACACCTGCTTCGGACTTCAGAAAGCAGTGAGCTGTCAGGTGGACGCCCCTGACCATCTCGATCGCTGTTAGCGTGAGATGAATCGGGACATCGCCGAGTTCCTGTTCGACCTCGGCCAGGTGACGGTGCCCGGACGGGCTGTACACCCGTACCGCACCGCTTCGCTCCGGATGGTGAGAACCCGGGGTCGGGCTGGCTCCCGCCTCTGAAGACCCGACTTTGACCTCGGCCACGACCCTCTCCAAGCAACCGGCGTCCGCCAGTGGGCCGATAGCCAGATTCAACACGGTTGCGTTGCAGCCGACCCCGGAGGCGTACTGGGTCGAAGCCAGGTCAGCGCGATGACGCTCCGGCAGGCCGTAGACAAACCTAGAGAGATAATCCGGCGCGGGGTGGGGGCGGCCGTACCATCGTTCGTAGGCCTCCGGTTTTCGTAGTCGAAAATCCGCCGAACAGTCGATGACGATCTCCGCCATGCCTGCGTAGCGCTCGATGGCGGCGGATGATTCGCCGTGGGGCAGCGCCAGGTAAAGGACATCACAGGGTAAGAGATCGTCGCTCGAATGGAAGCGCAGATCGGTCGAGCCGCGAAGGTTGGGGTGCATCGTGTGCACATACTCGCCGGTGTGGGAGTTCGAAGTGATCTGGGCAAATTCGACCGAAGGGTGAAAAAGAAGGAGACGGAGCAGCTCGCCTCCGACGTAACCCGATCCGCCGACGATCGCCACTCTGGTTTTCACGCCGACCTTTCCGCGGGCTGCATCACCTCGGATGCCCGATCGAGGACATAAGAGGCAACCTCTGCCGAGATGTCGACTCCGGTGGGCTCGATACTGTTGCGGAATTCCATTGTGTGGTTGACCTCGTTCACGACGAACCCGTCATTGACCTCGAATAGGTCGATGGCGAGAATTCCTCCGCCGACCGCCGTCGCCGTGCGGCGGCAAAGCTCATCGAGTCCTGGCGTCACCGGACAGGCGCTGGCGGTGCTGCCTCTGGCGGTGTTGGTGATCCAATGCGAAGAGGTGCGGTAGATGGTGCAAACCGTCCGGTCACCCACGACGAATGCCCGGATATCGCGGCTGTGGGATTTCTCGACGTAGGCCTGGGCGTAGTAGATGTGTTGGATGAAGTTGCCCAACGTCTGACGGTGCTCGAGAATCGCCTCGGCGCTCTCGCGATCATTGACCTTCGCCAGGAGCCGGCCCCAGGATCCGAAGGCTGGCTTGAGGACTGCGGGATAACCGAGCGCTTCGATCGCCTGCAATGCCGATTCAGGATAGAAGGCAAGGCGCGCCTTGGGTTGAGGGATCCCGGCTGCCGCCAGGGCGATTGTTGTCAGGACCTTGTCGGCGCACATCGGCGAGGTCTCGTAGCTGTTGATCGTCCTGACGCCGAACGTGTTCAAGACACGTGTGGTGTACAGTCCGCGCGAGGCGCTTAGGCTGCGAGACAGGACGACGTCGTACTGTGACCAGGAGGAATCGAAGGCTGTCAGGTCGAAGACGATCTCGTCATCGGCGATGAGCTCGGGCTCCACGCCGGCGCGGCGGAAGGCCTCCAGCAGGAGCTTCTCCTCGGTCCGGACGCGTGAGACGATCATCGCCAGGCGCATCACTCCCCCCAGTCTTCTTCGACCTCGGGCGCCAGGGACAGCTGCACCGGGTCAAGTGATGTGACCTCAAGCTCGGCGCCGCACTCCGGGCAAGGTAGAATTTCCCCGAGAATCAGGTCGTCCTGAAGGGGGATGCCAGCGCCGCACTCCACACACGATCCTTCCGCCATCGTCACTTCTCCTCTCCGTCGTACTTTTTCCTTAAGCGGAACCCCGCCGGTTGTCCGGCGGGGTTTTGTGTTTCGGTTACAGGCAAGTACTACAGGCCGGACTACTCCGTCGTGTTGATCCCCTTCGACTTCTTCGTCACCGGCTGATTGAATGTTGCCATATTGGGCATAAGTTAGCAGTAAAGGCGATCGATGTCAAGCGGGTCCAGCCCGCAAGCAAGCGCGTCATCTCGGGTGTCCATACTTCAAGCACTGCTTCGCCTTGCCGCCCCCCGCACCATGGGCTCTCAGAAATGAGAACGCAGGCGGCATAGCCGCCTGCGTTCTCATTTCTGAGAATATCCCCCTCCCCCGCCAAAGGCGACACCTACCGTCGGTCAAGGCGCCGGGCGTGGGAGGGGCTGGGGGTGGGGGCATCTGCCCCTTGGTTCATATGGAAAAAGGACGCTTGATTGCTGCAAAGTGACGACTCATCTTGATAGTGGACAAGTAGTGGGAAGGCACCCCCAGGGGCCAATCGGCGGAGCGCGCGCCTTACCGTACCCCACACGAGAGGTGCCTCAAGCTGGAATGCACTTCTGACAGGATCCAACAGGATGGATCAATCCGGCGGCTGATAGGGTGCGTTCCAGCTCGGGGATTTGTGAACGTGAACGACTTTCCAGGCACCGCTAATCTCCACCAGGACGCGGCTCTCATTGTAGCTCTGGACTTTGACCCCAGATGCGGTGCCCTTGGAGATCAACATGGTGTAGGAACAAATGACCGTATTGCCGTAGCGCTGCTCGCGGTAGTTCGCCAGATCGAAGCGCACTCGGGCTTTGTCTTCCGGAGCGCCGCCCGTGGGGTGTGGGTCGAGCGCCATCCCGGCTGTATCTGCCCGTCCGGACTCGGTCATCATGAAATCGTGGAACGGGAGGCCGTCGATCCGCTGCGGTGTGACGTACCATTCATACAGGCTCAGATCATCGACCGTTGTGGCGTGATAGCCGGCGACGTCGTTGGAGAAGATCGACTCGAGGTGATGGCGGAGGAAGGTTTCGATTTCAGCATCAGCGGACATCTTGGCAACTCCCAACGGTCAGGCGTGCGAGGTTTCATCCAGCTCCTGGCCTATTATGGCACAGCCGCAGAACAGTGGCGGGGCGCACCGACGTATCAGGCGAGGGCTGCTCGGTCTGATCGTCGGTCGGGATGTTGGATCAACATTCGATCCGACGCTGGGACGGTCGCATCGATTGAGCATCCAGCGGAGTGCCTTTCGGTCCGCCGGTTCTGCTAGGACCAGGCCACATACGCTCAGCAGGGCCTTGCCGGGTGGCAGGCCCAGCAAGCCCCTCTAGATATCGCCGAATGAGGACACTCCGATTTTGGACCCGCCCCGGCGGTCGAGGGGTGTACAGGTCCGAGCATGCAAGCTGGTGGAGGCCCGCTCTCCAAAGGAGCGTGTCGAGGGACGAGGTCGGTGCCCTGTGACGGGCGCCGACCGGCGCTGGGGGCATGCTCTCGAGTGGTCGGCTTGAGTTCCAGGCAGATTGTGGGTATGATGCTGATTGCGAGAGCGCGGCGTGTGCCATCCACCAGATCTGTTCCATCCGCCCTCCACCTCCTCGCGCGCTGCTCCATTCGATGATCGACCAACCCCACAGAGCGCAACCGCCATGCCCTTGAAGAGTCATGCCCGACCAATCATAGGTTTCTTGTCGACCTGGTCGGTCTATGAAGGCACAACAATCGATAGCTACACACATACTCTGCTGCAGGGAATCCGCGCCGCAGCCAGTGCGCAGAATTGCGGGCTGCTCATGGGTTGTGGGATATCTCTTCCTGGCAGCCCGCGCGGCAGCCGGACGGTCTGGGCCGTGCCTGGAGCCGGGGTCGACTTCGTGCCGGTAGGACCATGGAACACCGATGGACTGATCGTCATCCCCGACGACTTCTCGGACGCTCAATTCGACTACGTGCAGGACTTGATCCGCTCAGGCTATCCGGTTGTGTTCACCACGGCTGAAAAGCCGGGCCGGATGGTTGCCGTGGACAATGCCGGCGGGATTCGCCAGGCATTCGATCATCTTCTCGAGCACGGTCACCGCAGGATCGCCTTTGTGGCCGGAAAATCCGGACGCGGCGGTGATAGCGCTGAGCGCCTGGCAGCGTACCGGGCAGCCCTGTGCAGTGCCGGAATTGAGGAAGACGAGCGTTTGATCGCATTTGGCGAGCATCGCCGCGAAGGTGGTCGGATCGCCATGCAGCGTATCCTTGCCTCCGGTGGGCCGTTTACTGCTCTGCTTGCCAGCAATGACTTGTCGGCGCTGGGCGCTATGGAGGAACTGAGGGCCTCGGGATTGAGCATTCCGGAGGATGTGGCCGTCGTCGGTTTCGACGACATCCTGGAAGCACGATCTTACCTTCCACCACTCACAACTGTCCGCCACCCGACATTCACGCTCGGATATCGAGCCGTGCTCTCGGTGCTCGAGTCCATCTGTGACGAGGCGCCGGGAGAGAGCAACGCGCGAGTCGAGACGCAGCTCATCGTTCGCCAGTCGTGTGGCTGTCGCCTCGGCAGTGTGCGGGCTGCGCCTCTCGGCGAATCTTCGCCGGCAGAGCTGCAGAGCATCCGAGGCAACCTGGCGCGTGTGATGGCAGAGGCAGCCTTCACCGAACTACGGCACACGCCTCGGGAAGATATCCAGGCTCTGTGCCTGGGCCTCGTGGAATCGCTGGTATCAAGTGTGACGCACCTTGCCCCGGCTTACTTCAACGACGAGTTGCAGCGACTCCTCGAATGGCTAGAAGCGCAGGCGGAAGACGCGAATGCCTGGCATTCGGCACTCTCCGCGCTGCATGGTGGTTTGCCCGGCCTGATGTATGCACTGCCACGGGCAGACCCAAGTATGGCGAGCGAATTGATCGACGGGGCACACCTCGCCATAGCTGCCTTGGCGCAGCGCCAGACGAGCGGAGCGCTGGTGAGGCACATGGCGACCTCGAATCGACTGGGGTTGATGACATCGCAGTTGCTGGCAGCTCTGGACGTCTCCGAAAGCGCCGCGATCCTGGCGGACCACTTGCCGCATTTGGGCATCCAACACGCGCTGGTCGCGGTGTTTACCTCGCGAGATGATGATCCGGTGTCGCGCAGCCACGTCCTCCTTGAGGTGGGTCTGAAAGACGGTGGTGCGCAAGGCGAATTCGTGACACGCGAGTTCCCGCCTCCGGGGGTGTATCCGGCGGACTCGGTGCTTCAACTGGCTATCCTGCCCCTGGTCGTCGATGAGTACACGAATGGATTCATAGCATTCAGCTCGACGGATCTCGAGCCGTGCGCGGCGGTCGTGCACAACCTCGCATCTGCTCTGCGCAATAGCTACTTGTACCGGGATGCTCTGGAGGGTAGGAAACTGGCCGAACAGGCCAATCGCTTGAAGACGCGCTTCCTGTCTATGGTCAGCCATGAGTTGCGGACCCCGCTGAGCCTGATCGTGGGACTCAGCGAAATGGTCTTGCGTGAGCAATCAGAGCTACCCAGCGCAACCAGGCGCGATCTCGGGCAGATAAGCACAAGTGCGCAACATCTGTCTCGCTTGATCAACGACGTTCTTGATCTGGCCAGCAGTGAAGCCGGCCAGTTGCGCATCCTGCGTGAGCCACTTGACCTGGCCGAGGTGCTGCGTGTGGCGGCCAAGATCGGCGAGCAACTGGCGCGCGAGAGAGGCTTGACGTGGCGTGCGCAACTGCCAGGGCTTGGTCCATGGGTGCTCGGCGACCGGACGAGACTGCGCCAGGTTACGCTGAACCTTATCTCCAATGCGGTCAAGTTCACTCCGACCGGCGAAGTGGCACTTACGATGGAAGTCGCCGATCAGCGGGCTACGATCTCGGTCAGCGACACCGGGGTCGGCGTACCGCCCTCGGAGCAGGAGGCCATCTTTCAGGAGTTCCACCGCTCGGAGCGCTCGCTGGACTCGGGCTACGGCGGCCTGGGCCTGGGATTGACGATCTCCAAACAGTTGGTTGAGAAGCATGGGGGGAAGATCGGTGTGCGCTCGCCCGGCCTGCTCGGGAGCGGGTCGACCTTCTTCTTCACCTTGCCGATCGTCTCTGCCAACGCATTGCAGGACAACCTTGCGGTGCCTCTGGCAACTCAAGGCAATATCGTGATGGTGCTGTCGGAGGGCGCGCAGGCCACAGAGCAGCTCTGCGCGAATCTGCGCGAGCGGGGCTTCGAGGTTCAGGTGTGTCGGGTCGACAGGGATCCCGATTGGCTGGCGAACGTCACAACTCGACTGCCGGCAGCCTTGATCTTGGAAGAGGGCCTGGCGGCTCGCGAGGGTTGGACGATTACCGGGATGCTAAAGCGACAACCGGCGACCGAGAACATCCCGGTAGTGGCCTATTCGCTGGACATCGATCATGATCAAGGCGAGCTCATGGAACTGAATTACCTGCACAAACCGCTCCGGCCCACCCAAATCGCCGGCGAGCTGGCCCGTTATTGTGGGATCGGAGATGGTCAGCCCGCAGTCCTGATTGTCGACGACGATCCGGGAATTCTCGACATGCACCGTCGTTTGGTTGAACAAGGCAACTATCGGGCGCTTACTGCGCGCAACGGTCTTGAGGCCCTTGAGGTACTGGAAGGCACGCGGCCGGATCTTATCTTGCTCGATTTGATGATGCCCGAGATGGACGGCTTCGGCGTTCTCGACGCCCTGCGGCAGCGCGAGGGGACGCGAGACATCCCTGTAATCATCTTGACTGGTCGTGTATTATCCGAGGCTGATCTCGAACGCTGCAACCGTGGTGTCGCCGCCATCCTGGGCAAGGGTTTGTTCAGTGCCAGCGAGACGATAAACCACATCGAGGCGGCGTTGGCCCGGCAACAAACCCTGGGGCGTGTAACCCAACGGCTCGTGCGTAAGGCGATGGGTTGGATCCACACACACTATGCTGAGTCGCTTTCCCGCGAACACATCGCCAGCCATGTTGGCATCAGTCCCGACTACCTGACTGACTGCTTCCGCCAGGAGTTGGGTATCACCCCGATCACCTACCTGCGCCGCTATCGCATCCATCAGGCGTGTGAGATGCTCGCCAGCACGGATCTCTCCATCACGCAGATCGCCCTCGCCGTCGGTTTCTCCGACGGGGCGCACTTCACGCGCACTTTTCAGCGCGAGATCGGCGTGACTCCGCGCGCCTACCGGCGAAGAACTCAAAACTAAGACGATGCCGGTGGAGGCAAACGGGCCTCAGCCGGCCGTCGGTCACCGCTGGCTCCATGGCTTGAACGCGCTCAACGCCGGCAGGGACCTGCGGTCGAAGTCGAACAGCGCCTGGTTCTCCCACTGATCACCCGACTCGGGATTGGCCGGATCCCAGCCGTTTCCCTTCACAGCCGTCCAGGTTGGCTCCCAGTAGAAGACCCCCACTGCTCCCCCTGAGTCTGCAGCCGCCAATACGGCTTTGAGATTGTCGCTCTGACCGATGGGGCTCGCCGGGTAGCCGGGAGTCAACAGGCCGGGGTCATGGATGAGGTTGTCCTCGCCGTCATTCTCCCCGAGTGTGAATGGATAGGCGGTCTCGGCGATCACGACAGGTTTCCCGTAGTGTGTCTTCAGGTCCCTGACGGTGTCGGTCATGGCTGCCATCGGGCCATGCCAGTAGGAGTAATACGACAGGCCGGCTACATCCCAAGGCACGCCACGCGCTCTCGCATTGTCGAACCATTTGCGCGCCCCGACCCCGTCCCCGGCATTGGCGATGTGAAGCATGACATCAATCGAGGCTGAACAAGCCTTGGCTGCTTCGTAGCCCTGCTTGAGAAGCGCCGCCAGTCCGTCCCATTCATTGGTATGGCCTTCAGGCCACAACATGCCACTGTTAATCTCGTTGCCGATCTGGACCATGTTCGGCGTCGCCCCGCGGGATTTCAGATGTTCGCATACCTCCAGGGTGTGGTCGTACACGTCCGCCTGGAGCTGGCTGAAGCTGTGATCGGCCCAGGCTGCCGGCCTGGTCTGGTGCCCCGGATCGGCCCAGGTATCCGAGTAGTGAAGATCGATGAGCAGAAGCAGTCCTTTGGCCTTCATCCGGGCAGCGAACTCGGCGACACGCTCTTTGTTGTTGTAGCCATGAGGGGGATCGACCCAGACACGCAGGCGGATGGCATTCACGCCATGATCGATCAGGATGAGCATGGGATCGCGTTGGCTTAGGTCATCATCACGGTACTCGGCGCCAAGGTCCTGAGCGCGTTGAAGAGAGGATACATCGGCGCCCAAAATGGCAAGAGAAGCGGTCATAATCTCCCTCCCGCTCTTCCGTAGGCCGGCTGCAAGGCTATCGCCGAGAACGGGAGTGGCAGGCTGAGTGGTGATAACCCGTTGGGCGTCATGGCCCCGCCTCACAGCCCGTATTCTAGGACCTGCGCCGCCTCCCGTCTTGTCACGAACATGGGTGTTCTTGCTGCAATCCGTCCTTGAGCGTGATGCGACGGGGTCTCGGAAACGGCCAAAAACGTCCCGCTCTGCGACAAGACTCGCCGAGGGCGCTGCCCTACAATGCAGGTAGCTTGCCGA
The DNA here is from genome assembly GCA_964528155.1 of uncultured Anaerolineaceae bacterium. Lineage (GTDB taxonomy): Bacteria > Chloroflexota > Anaerolineae > Anaerolineales > E44-bin32. Next base: position 48,535 of record CAZGRL010000007.1, on the reverse strand, counting down.
GCACTCGGCGAGCTTGGCCGCGCTGTACGATCCGTCTCTCAGAAGGAGAAGAAGATGAAGAGAAAGATCACCCTTCTTGTCGTGATTGCCGCACTATTGTTGATGGCAGCCTGCGCCCCGGCTGCCACGCCGACTGCCGCCCCGGTCGCCGCCACTGAAGTTCCGGCCGCCGCGACGGAGGCCCCGGCCGCCGCGACGGAGGCTCCACCGGCCGGAGCGGTCGAGATCGTCTTCTGGTCGTGGGTGCCGAGCATTGAGGATCAGGTCAACGAGTGGAACCAGTCGCACCCCGACATCTTTGTCAACTACAGAAACGCAGGTGCAGGTAACGCCGAGTATACTCTGCTCAATACGGCTATCCAGGCCAACACGGACATACCCGACGTGGTCCAGATAGAATACCAGCACCTCCCCGGCTACATCGTGCTAGACGAGCTGCTAAACCTGGCGGACTTCGGGGCGAACGACGTCAAGGACCAATTCGTCACATGGACGTGGTCGCAGGTTTCGCAAGGTGACGGTGTCTATGCATACCCGCAAGATGCCGGGCCGATGGTCATGTTCTGCAACGATGCAATACTCGGAAAGTACAACATCAGCGTCCCGACGACGTGGGATGAATTCGCCCAGGCTGCAGCAGATCTACACCAGGCCGACGCGAATGTCTACCTGTCCAACTTCACGGCGGATCAGGGATGGTTCTTCGGCATGCTGTGGCAATCCGGCGCGCGGCCATTCGTCGTAGACGGCGCGAACATTGCCATTGATTTCACCTCGCCGGAGGTAACCCGCGTTGTCAAGCTCTGGGGCGACATGATGGATGCCGGTGTGCTGAGCCCGATCGACACCTACACCGACGACTGGAACGCCGCGCTGGGCAACGGCACCATCGCCTGTTGGCAGGCCGGCGCGTGGGGGACGTACATCTCCTCCTATGGGCCGGACTTCGCCGGGCAGTGGAAAGTCTATCTCATGCCGCAATGGACGGCGGGCGGCAAGGTGAACGGCAACTACGGCGGATCGACCATCGCCGTGACGAAGGCCAGCGCACATCCGCAAGAAGCGGCTGAGTTCGCTCGATGGCTGAACACAGACCCTACGGCCACCCTGGAGCTCACCAACCCCGACAAGGCCGGGCTGTTCCCTGTCACCCTGGACACGCTGGCGAATCCCCAGTGGTCAGATGTGCCGTATGATTACTGGAGCGGGCAGGCGATCCATCAGGTCATGGCAGAGGCGGCTAAGCAGGTCGATCCCGAATTTGGGTGGAGCCCGTTCACGAGCTTTGTGTACACGACCTATGCCGACCTTCTGACTCAGGTCCGCGCTGGCTCGGTCACTTTCGAGCAGGCGATGCAGACCTTGCAGGATCAATGTGTATCGTATGCTCAGGATCAGGGCTTCACGGTCACCACGCCATGACTGTGGCCCATCCCGGGTATGCCAATGGATACGCGACCCTGATGCAATAGTATTTGTCAGGGCGGCGTTCCCCAACGCAAGTTGGTGTAGTGCAGACTACCGGGGCAGCATCCAGACATTGCCCCGGTAGTCTTATCGAGTGGAATTTGCCAGGAGGAAGAGCATGTCCCTCGTTGGAGTGTCTGGGTCAAAGTCACCGGCTGACGAGGGGCGCTATTCGCCAAGGCGGTTTTCGTGGCGGCGGGTTAAGAGGGGTGCCACACCTTTCCTGTTCCTGTTGCCCTTCCTTATTGGGTACGTCGCCTTCATGATCTATCCCCTGGTCTACTCCTTTGCCTCGAGTCTGTACCGGAAGCAAATCATCGGTGGGCTGACATTCGTCGGGCTTGCCAACTACGGCAAAGTCTTGCAGGATGCCTTTTTCTGGGAGGGGATACGCAACGTGCTGATCTTTGGCGCGTTGCAGATCCCGGTGATGCTCGGGCTGGCCCTGGCCTTTGCGGTTGTGCTGGACGCGAAGATCATCCGGCGTCTGACCGTCTTTCGTCTGGGTTACTTCCTGCCGTTTGCGGTGCCGAGCGTCGTAGCGGCGCTGGTCTGGGGATACCTCTACGGACAGGGATTTGGGCCCATTGCCCAGATTGCTACCGCGTTGAATCTGCAGCCGCCTGTGTTTCTCACGGCGAGGGGCATCATCCCCGCCATCGCCAACATCTCCACATGGCAGTACACCGGCTACAACATGCTGATCATCTATGCTGCGCTAAAGGCCATTCCTGCCGAGATCTACGACGCGGCTCGAGTCGATGGCGCCAGCGATTGGCAGGTTTCCTGGCATATTCGCATCCCGATGGTCTGGCCGGCGATCACGCTGACCATGATATTCTCGGTCATCGGCACGCTGCAACTCTTCAATGAACCAAACGTCCTGACCGTAGTTGCCCCGTCCGTCGTCAATCTGCACTTCACGCCGAACGTCTATCTCTACAACACCGCGTTCCGTAACGCCCAGTTCGAGTACGCGGGAGCGATGGCCTTTACCCTGGCGCTCGTATCGGCGATCCTGGCCTCGCTGGTCTTGGTCGCAACTCGCAGGGAGCGGTAGTGTGATGACAGCCAAGACGGAGTTTGCGGAGCACTACAAGGCTCGCCCGCGGGCAAATGGCAGGCTGACATACGCCTTGATGGTGATGTTTCTGGGCTACTTCATGGTCCCGCTGGTCTGGCTCTTGATCTCCAGCACCAAGACAAACGCAGGTCTCTTCTCAACGTTCGGATTCTGGTTCGGGAAAGAATTCAACCTCATTCAAAACCTCAAAGACCTGTTTGCCTACGATAATGGGGATTTCGTGCTCTGGATGCGCAACACGGCCATCTACGCAGCCTGCAGTGCGGTGGGCGCGTCCTTGATCGCCGCACTGGCGGGCTACGCCCTCGCGGTGTATCGGTTCCCGGGCCGGAATCTATTGTTCGGCCTCGTGTTGGCATCAGTATTCGTCCCGGTAACGGTTTTCGCTGTCCCGCTATTCCTGATGATGAGCAAGAGCGGCCTATCGAACACGCTCCTGGCGGTGATCCTGCCGGCTTTGGTTTATCCCTTCGGGGTTTATCTGATGCGGATCTACGCCGAACAAGCGGTACCCCTGGAATTGATCGACGCCGCCCGCGTCGATGGTGCCGGTGAGTTCCGTATTTTCGCCACGGTCGCCTTCCGCTTGATGGCGCCCGGCTACGTGACTGTGCTGCTGTTTGCCTTTGTGGGTGCCTGGAACAACTACTTCCTGCCGCTGCTCCTGCTGAGCAGGTCGGATCTATACCTGCTTACGGTGGGCCTTGCATACTGGAACTCGCTGGCTTCTCAACCGGGGGTCTCTCAGGTGTTGTACATCCTTGTCATCACCGGTTCGGTGGTGGCGATCGTACCGGTGATGATCGCCTTCTTGTTCCTGCAGCGCTACTGGCAGGAGGGCTTGAGCCTGGGGAGCCTTTCGGGCTAGGAATACTGGGCCGTGAAATCAGCCTCGCCATCCAAACTTCTGTTGATCGGCAATGACCCGGCCTTGGCATATCTTGTCAGCCGATATGCCGAACGAAGCGGTCATGACATCGCCCTGATGCAGAGCATCCCATCGGCGTTGGAGGTATGCGGTATGCGGCCGGCGGCGATCTTGTTCCCATCGCTCGAAAAGCTGGAGGCGGCGCAGTCTTTGATATCGGAGCTGGTGAACTGCGACATCCCTGTCATGGTGTGCTCATCCGCGACCGATGAGGCGCGGGCGCGTGAGCTGGGTGCTGATCAGTGCCTGTGGCATCCCCTGACATATGATGGTTTCCTGGCCGCGCTTCCCGCCGCCGGAGCTTCGAGCTCAATCGACTCCTGAGCCTGGACCCCCGCCGTCCTGTTTCTCAAAAAGACACAGTCGAGTGCGCCAGAGAGCGAGCATGAGCGAATTCTATGTGACGATTGTCCACCGGCCTGAGATGGTGCCGGAGTACATCCAGAGGGAGGCCGACCAGGGCAAGAACGAGGACCTGACCCGGAATTGTGTCCTGCAAGAATCGCTTGACATCTTCCGCACCCAGCAGTCGATCGCGCATGAAAACGGGCTGCGCACCACCATCCAGATGACTTACGCCAGCCTCTTCAGCCCGGAGGCGATCGCCACTGCGAAAGAACACCACGAAGAGTACGGGGACGAAATCGGCCTGACGTTTCTTGGTCTTCAGTGCCAGGAATTTCGCGACCGGTTCAAATCCAGAGAACTGGCGATCTGGCTCTTCTCGATGGAGGACAAGCGAAAGATCGTCGACGAAGCGCTGGGAAGGTTTCACGAAGCGTTCGGCTTCTATCCGACTTCGACGGGTTCCTACTACCTGGACGCCGAGTTCGTGAACTATCTCAAGGAAAGGTATCCCATGATAAAGGTCGCCGTGGCGACCTGCTGGGAGGAGGGCCCAAAGGCTTACTGGAACGCCAACAACTCTTGGTACACGCTGTTTGACGGCGGCCCGTGGAACCCGTGGATACCGTCGAAGCGCAATATCCACTGCCCGGCCCTGGATGAGGAAGACGACATCGGCGTTGTGGCTATCCCTCACCTTTCCCGGGACCTGATGGCTGTCTTTGACGGCCCCGGCTCATACTACGGCACCCACCCGCAGAACATTCTGCGCGGCATGGTCTATGAGAACCGGGAAATCCCCTACTTCAACAACATCGTCGACCAATACCATGCGATGGCGAAATACAACGCCGGTTTTTCCTACAATATGATGTTCGTAGGGCCGGGCTGGATGAGCAAAGGCGGTCGCTGGGAGGCCGACTACGAATTCCTGCTCAAGAGCTACAGGGACGGCATGGCCTACTATGGTCGGCTCAAGCGCGAAGGCCAGGCTCGAGATGTCACCATGAGCGAGTTCGCCGATCTGTATCGCCAGAGTCACCCATACTCTCGACCCGAGTGCGCGCTCTGGAAGGACATACTCTACGGCTCGCGACGGCAACAGTTCTGGTATTTGGATCCGTGGATGCGATTGTGCCTGGACATGAACCAGGGTGGGGCCATGATCGATTTGCGTCCTTACGCGGCCAGGCTGGTGCGCCCCTGCGGTGTGGGCACGGCCCACCTGCAAGACGCCTCATACCCCTTCCTGGTGCAATCAATGTACCGGGCCGGCTATTTCACCCATTATGCTGGCGAAGGCGCCGTCAAGAGCTGCAAGCTCGGCTACAAGGGTGAACAGGTGGACCTGTGCACCTGTCGCACTCAGGCCTCCTTCTCCGAAAATGGAGACACTCGCATTCTGACGCTCGATCCCGTGGAGATCGAGTTCAATGGGCTTGTGATCGGCGTGCAGTCTGTTTTCAAGTTCACCGAGGCGACAGGCGAGATCGAGATCGTCAGGAAGATTGTCGCCACCAGCGATGCTCAGGCGGACATCACCGTCGATGAGTACATCACGGCATGCTATGGAACGACCGAGTATCCCGAAGACCTCACCGGCGTGAGGCTGGCTGCGACAGGGTCATCCGGGACGGAGAGCATCGATTACGCCTACCGGTGTCGCGAGGCCGAGGTGAGCGGAGTGTCTCTGGTCGAGGCGATCGTGCCTCAGGTGGACACACGCCTGACCATGTTCACAGATGTCGACGACGCTGAGGGGTATTTCCGGGAGGGCTTTGCCTTCTCGCCTATGTACACCCTGGGGATCAAGAAGGCGGTCAAGGGCCCGGGAGAATTGCGCACATGGCTCAAGGTCGAAAAGGCAAGCTGAATTACCGCTGTCCGCGCTGCTTGATACGCGAGATCGACATGGACATGCTGTACGACCGGCAGAAGGATGAGTACTACTGCCTGCGTTGTTCCTTCACCGGGAACGAGCAAGAGGTGCTGCGCCTCAATGCCCAGTTTCGGGACAAGTATCGTGACCGCATGAGGCGAATTAGGGATTATTGATCCAATTGACGGACAGGCAGAGAGTGCCTTCGTTTCGCCGCATGACTTTTCTCTATGCTCTGGCATAGCGACGCCGCGTCGGGAGGCAGGTGATGGTAGTGGTACCATCGGCCATCATCACCTAGCGTGTGATAAACAGGCTGCTAGGCTCTAGATTCTCCAGGATGGCTGTCCGCCGGAATCTCCTGTCACGGCATCATATGGCGGCCCACACGACCAATCCAGAACGGAGGTCTTCACTGAGAAGTTCGGTGTGCCTTTTGATCACTGGTTGGGTACTTCCTCGGCGAGATACCTCAGAATATACCGGTGGATGCCCGAGAATGCGCGGATGAATCCTGGGGCGTCATCGTGATCTTGCATCGAGAGTGGGGCGACCTGCAGTCCGGCAATCCAGCCCTCGGGACGTGCCTGCAGTTCCGCCGCGTCTTCCGTTGATGGACTCGCTCCCAGTAACCGGCCGGCGGGCTGCATCGCACCCCGGTTGGTCCTGGTCTTAGGATCCCCCTGACCGGGGAAGAAAGACCCTCAGAAAGCTTGGTCAGCAAGAACTTCGATCGGCCTGAAGTCCGCTGCATTCGATTTGCCCACTACAGGTTCAGCCCACGGCGAACGGAGTCTCTAGCCCATCTGCTTCTGGACGACGACGCGTGGGGAACGCCCATCTTATGAAAGGGAATCGCGCCGGTCGCTCCGCATCACAGCAGTGACACAGGATCTACGTCCACTGTCCAGCCCGCCTCAAGCTCAGAAGGGATCAAGGGGCGCGGGTCGGGGGCTCGAATGACGATCTGCCATCGGTACTCGCCGCGCACACGCTTGTAGAAACACGGGACAGGCCCGATGAGGGTTGCCCCCGAACCGTCATGCTCGATCCGCTTGCGGATCGCTTCGCCCACGCGTTTGGCCTCGGCTTCTGCCGAGGTCGAGGAAGCATGACGATAGATCAGCCGCGCCAGGCGGGTGAAGGGGGGATAGCCGAGCGTCCTCCGGAATTCGAGCTCTTGTCTGTAGAAAGCAGGGTAGTCGTGGTTGGTGGCGGCCTGTATGGCATAGTGATCGGGCTCGTACGTCTGCAGGATCACTCGTCCACCGAGCAGGCCGCGACCGGCGCGGCCGACGACCTGGGTCAGGACCTGAAATGTCCTTTCGGCTGCGCGGTAGTCGGGCAGGTTGAGACCGGTGTCCGCCGAAACGACGCCGACCAGTGTGACCAGCGGCAGGTCGAGCCCCTTAGCCACCATCTGAGTCCCGATCAAGACATCGGCTTCGAAACTGGCAAACCTGGTGAGGATGTCCTCGTGAGCTCCTTTGCGCCGGGTTGCATCCCAGTCCCAGCGGATGGTGCGGGCGGTCGGGAAGGCCGACTCGACTTCGGCCTGGATCCTCTGTGTTCCGGCTCCGAACTGACGGATGCGTCGCCCGCCGCAGTTCGGACAGGCGGCCGGCAGCCGGCGCTCGTAGCCACAATGATGACACTGCAAGCGTTCGCGAGCCGAGTGGTAGGTGAAGGGTGTGTCGCAGCGTGGGCAGCGCAGCACCAGGCCGCAGTCACGGCAGAAAACGTAGGTCGAGGTCCCTCGCCGGTTGAGGAACAAGATCGCCTGCTCGCCCGCCGCCAGGCACTCGCCCAGCGACTGGTGAAGCGCCCGACTGAAGAGGGAGCGATTGCCGGCCTTGAGCTCCTGGCGCATGTCGACGATCCGCACCGGGGGCAGATCGATTGCCATCGCGTCTTTGTTCTCGGGACGGTAACGCGAAAGGCGGCCGAGGCGATCAGCCTGTCGCCCGATTCGCTCGCGGTGCCCCATGATCCGCTGAGGCAGACTCAGCCGCTGGAGCTGTCCCTGTGCGGCTCTATAGTTTGTTACGATGTCGGGCGTGGCGCTGCCAAGCATGCAAATGGCGCTGAGCATCCCGGCATAGGCCATTGCCGCCGCCCGCGCGTGATAGCGCGGCGACATGCCCTGTTCCTTGTACGACTCGTCGTGCGACTCGTCGACCACGATAAGGCCGATGTTAGGCAACGGAACGAAGAGGGCACTGCGCGGGCCGACGATTACCTGGACGTCACCGGATCGGCAGCGCCTCCACGTGTCAAAACGCTCGCCGTCGGAAAGCTGCGAGTGCATCACACCGACGCGGCCGGGGAAGCGCGCCAGAAAACGTCGGATGGTCTGCGGAGTGAGGGCGATCTCGGGGACCAGCACGATGGCCGTGCGCCCGCGTTCCAGGGTCTGGTGAACCGCCTGCATGTAGATCTCGGTCTTGCCCGAGCCGGTGACACCGTGAAGCAGGAACGGACGCACGGGCGAGGTCGGAACGGCGGCGATCGCCCGCCGAAGGCTTTCCATCACCTCGGACTGATCGGGCGTCAGTTGCGGGGCCACGGCCGGGACGAAATCCACTTCGGCCAGAGGGTCTCGCCAAACCTCGGCCTCACTCAGGCTGATCAGCCCAAGGCTTTCCAGGCTGCGCAAGTCACTCAAGTTGGCGCCGGTCTCGTTGTACAGTCGGGTGACCTCGACCGCGCCTCCATCAGTGACCAGAATATCGAGGACGGCCCGCCGGCGCTCCGTAGCAGGAGCAGATCGAACCGGCTCATCGTCAAACCTGGCGTAGGCCGAATCGGGTGGGACCGCCAGGTGGGCGTTGCGCAGGCGGCGGGGATGTACGGAAGGCGGACTCAGAACAGGCTCGCGGACGAGCACCCCTTTGCGCACGAGCTTCTCCGCGTGAGGCTTCCACCGCAAATGTAACAGCGCATGTTGAATCTGACGTCCGCGCAGCGGTCCGCGTTCTTCCAGCAGCGACCGCAGACGCTGGGCGGTCCGACCTTCCGGCTGGTACTCCGTATCCTCAAGGCGATACAGGCTGTCGGCCTCCTGGCTCAAGCCCGGAGGTAGCATCAGCGTCAGGCAATCGATGAATGGTGCGGTCGTTTCCGATGCCAGCCAGCGCGCCAGTTCGAGCTGGGCCGGGGTGAAAACCGGCATGGGATCGACCAGCTCGATGATCGGACGCGTTTCCGGGACTTCCGGGACGGATGGCAGACCCACGACGACGCCCTGGACGCGCCGGCTTCCGAACGGTGCTGTGACCAGATGACCAATGCGAACGCGTTGCTGCAGCTCTGCGGGGACATGGTAATGAAAGGTCCCGCGGACCGGAGAGAGGTTGACCGCCACCTCGACGTACATCACGGTTGTGGATCCGCGGCGGGGCGGGCCTCCGGTGTGCGCTCGGTGGGCAAGAGGGATACTCGGGCGATGCGACGGCCGTCCATGGCCTCGACTCGAAACCTGGCGCCTCCGACTGCAATGCTGTCGCCGACCTGCGCCATGCGCCCGAGCTTGCCCAACACGAAACCGGCGATTGTGTCGTAGTCCGGATCGGCCAGATGCAACCCGAAATGCTCGTTCACCTCATCGATCAGGGTGAGACCGTCGATCAGCGATGATCCATCGGGCATCGCCTGAATCTCTGGCTCGGCGTCGAAGGGATCGCTCACTTCCCCCACGATCTCCTCGAGCAAGTCTTCCAGGGTCACCACGCCGGCGGTGCCGCCGTACTCGTCGAGCACGATCGCCAGGTGCTGCTGGCGCGCCCGAAAGCGTTTGAGCAAAGTCCCGATGCGAGCCGTTTCGGGGACGAAGATGGTCTCGCGCATCAGATCGCGGGCCGTCTTGGCGCCGGCTCGCTTGCCGTATATCGCCCGCAGGACATCCTTGAGATGGACGACGCCCAACACATGATCCAGGCTGTCCTGGTAGACCGGCAGCTTCGTGTACGGATTCTGAATGGCTATGTCTTTGAGTGACTCGAGCGTCGCCTCCGCTGGGACGGCAACCATCTCTGTCCGCGGAACCATGACCTGCCGCACGAGTGTGTCACTGAAGTCGAAGACGGCATGCAGCATTTCCTCTTCATCCAACTCGACAACACCGCCTTCGGCGCTGGCAGTAACGAGCATCTTGAGTTCGTTGACCGAGTGCACAAGTTCGTGTCCCGCGGCGGGCTTGACACCCGCCACGCGAAGCAAAGTATTGCCGGCGCCGTTGAGGAGCCAGATGGCTGGCTTGAAGATCCACTCCGTCCAGACCGTCGGTCTGGCGACGATGAGCGCCACACGTTCCGTGCTCTGCAGCGCGATGGACTTGGGCGCCAGCTCTCCGATGACCACGTGCAGGAAGGTGATGACGGCGAACGCCAGAGCGGCCGAGAGGCTATGGGCCACGCCGGACTGGACCGCCGCAGGGAACAGATCCACCACGGGCTGGATGAGGTGAGCGAGCGCTGGCTCCCCGATCCATCCAAGGCCCAGACTGGCAAGCGTAATACCGAGTTGAGTGGCGGCGATGAACCGGTCGGGATCGTTGACCGCCCTCTGCACCCAGGACGCGGCGCTATTCCCCTGAGCGACCAGTTCGGCCACTCGAGTACGCCGGATGCTCACCAAGGCGAATTCGGCCGAGACGAAGAACCCGTTTGCCAGAACGAGGACAACCACCCCGGCCAGTTTCAGAAGGTCAATCCAAAGGGTTCCGTCCATCAATGTGCCGGCCACATTCGGTGGCCCAAGAATCCTCTGGCAGGCGCGGACGGCAAATCAGGCGTGGGAAGGTTCATCGCTACCCGTCGACCGATAGATCACGACCGCTCCGTAACCGACGACCGAGTCGGTGTCCCCGGTCACATCTCCCGAGTTAGCATACGCTAGCACCTGAGCCCGATCGGCACCCAATTCCTCAGAAGCCCACAGGACCGAGGCGATGGCACCTCGGCCACAAGCGAAGCCGACGCCTTCTTCTTCTGCTTCGAGAACCCGTTCGGGCGAAAAGGCTTCGATTCTCGCCAGCAGTTCGGTGTCAAGACGGCGGGCGATCGAGTCCGGATAGAAATGGGAGAGGTCGGAGCTGGCGACAAGAACCGCTGAAGAATCTCGGAGGACCGCTGCCAGGCATCGGCCCAGGGCGTGGGCGATGGCTTTCGATTGATCCCGGAGCATGATTGGGAGCAGCCGAAACGACGACCCGATGGTGCGTTGAAGGAATGGAAGTTCGATCTCCAGGGAGTGCTCCTGGTCGTGGGCGACCGATTGCAGTCGGTATCCTCCTTGCCGAGCGAGTTCTTTTCCCAGGCGTTCGACCAGATCCCGGTCGACCGGAATTGGTCCGAGTGGCGTGGAGTAGGCCTCGTGGGACGAGGTCAGGATTTGGCCCGGATAAGGCTGATGCAGAGGGGATACGACGGCTACGACCTCCGGGTGTTTACCGGCCAGGCAGCGGAACGCGTGCGCCGCGACCTGCCCCGAGTATCGGTGACCGGCGTGAGGTGCGACGACGGCGATCACTTCTCCTGGCGGCAGCGTGACGATCGACGCCTCGAGTTGGCTGTCTACCGATTGGGTGAGGGTGTCCGGATTCCCTGGATACCAGGTTCCCGCGATCGGGGAAGGACGGAGGTCGGTCATGCAAGCGGTTTCATGATGCGCATGCATTGTAGCACAAGGGCCTGATGGCCTGATCGACTGCATCCCCGTTGTCTTGAGATCAACTCATGTAGGGCCAGTGCCTCTCCGAGCCATTCCGGGGGATAGAAATGCCGAGACAAGAAAGCCGTCGGCTTCGCCGACGGCTTTCTTGTCTCGGCATTATCGCTGTCTGCGCGGGCGAGCCCTGCATGCTGGAAGCCATCCGATCCGCCGCCGGGCTTGACACCAGAACGAATGTTCTGTAGAATGCCTAGCACAAGCGTTCTAATTTCGGAGATACAGGTGCCAGGTAAAGCCGAACCTCCCCTGGACGTGAACGAGGCGGCCGACCGCCTGGAGCGGGCGCTGTCCGGCCTATCACTCCCCATCCGCATTCAGGGGGGGCGAGTAAGCGAAGACGCTGTCCGCTACGTGGTGACTCCGATGAACGGGACCCGAGTGGAGCAACTCCAGGATGCCGAAGCCTCGATCGCTCGCGCCTTGGGTGTGCAGCGAGTTCACGTCGCCCGGGACGGCGACGACCTGGCGATCGAAGTGCCGGGAGAGCGTACGGATTGGCCCAGGCTGCTGTCAATCCTGGAGGACATCGGAGACCGGCGTTCTCTGAGCCTTGTGGCCGGCCTCGACGAACGCGGGAGGGCGGTTTTGATCCCCCTGCGGCAGCCGGATACCTGGCACGTGGCCGTCCTGGGCGACGTCGGTGTAGGCAAATCCGAGCTGATGCGCTCGCTGGTCCTATCTCTGGCCCTCATTCATCGGCAATCGATGATTCAGTTGTTTGGGATCGACCTCGGCGGGCGTGAGTTGACGGTGCTCGAAGCTGTCCCTCATGCTCTAACCGACGTGGCCACGGAGCCCCGTTTTGCCGCCGAGCTCATGGCCTGGCTGGTGGAGGAAGGCGCCCGGCGTGAGCGCTATGGCATCCTCCGCCCGGACTTGATCCTGGCTGTCGACGACACAAGCCGGCTGATCGAAGCGGATCATTCGGCTGCGGGACAGCTCCGCCAGCTCGCCCTACAGGGAAGACGATGGGGCATCCACTTGATCTTGGCTGATCGCGCATCGACCGATCCCGCCTCACGTCCGTGGGATCACACGCCGGGCTGGGCGATTGTCAAAGGTGGCGATGGAACGGGGAGATTCGCGTTGACCGCCGGAATCAGAGCCCTTCCATTCACGGCGGCCTGGCTTACCGCTTCGGATCTCAACCTGGCCGTCCGGCAGGTGAGGACAGGCCGGCGACCGCGCAGGGCGGATCTGTTCTACTCCATCTCGCGAAAGGAGTTGAGTGGCTAGAGGCGCGGCTGCACCTCTCAGCCGGCATGATGAACGGACTCATCACGGGTGAACCAATCAGAGTTGTTCGCGGCGGAGGAGCGAGGTGGCCCTCGGAATTCACCTGGCGTGGTCGCCGGCATCGCATCCGAAGTGTGGAAGTCTTTCGCTGGGTTGATGCAAACGCGGGCGAGGGTGTCCCCCGAGGTATTCGGATGCGCCTGCGGACCGCCAGCGGGCTGCGTTGCTGGCTCTCACAAGAGCCGGGGCGCGAGATCTGGACGATAGAGCGAGTGCTCGACAGCTCAGGAGGCTGGAATGAGAGTCGGCATGCTGTGGTTGGACGATGATCGCCGGACGGCCATCGACGAACGTGTGGACCGGGCCGTCGCCTATTATCGCGGCAAGTATGGCCGCAGACCAAACCTGTGCATCGTGCATCCGTCCACGCTGGGTGAAGAAGTGTATCGGGGGAGCACAGACGTGGAACTGCGGACCAGCAACTCTGTTCTGCCTGACCACTTGTGGCTAGGCGTGCGTGACCCTGAAAGTCTGGATACCGCCCCGGCGATGGACTAGAGGCGAGGGAAAGTCGGCGGGGTCTGGCGAGCCCCCATATGGTTTGTCTCCCTCTCCGCCACGTTGTACTCAGGCAAAACGCATACCCTAGACCGCGGTGGTTATGGGCGGAATGCATGGATGGGCGCAACCGCGCCCATCCATGCATTCCGCCCAACTCTGGCCTCACCTCGTTGCGGGGGCCAGGGGGAGGGGGAAACAGGGGGTGGGGGTGAGACACAGCATGCAGGCGAGCACTCCATAGCTCTGAGAGGCGTGCTTGCCGGTCGACTTGCGTCCGATGAGACGCGGGGATCGTATGCTTGAGGCGGCTTAGCGAGAGACCGTTGTCACGAGTTCCTCGAGGGCGACCTCAAGGTCGGCCTCGCCCGTTTTTGAGCCAATGTCGATCTCCAACAGCCGGTGATACACACGCTGCAGGAGGGGCATCCCGAATCTGCGGGCCTGGGCGGCAACCTTTGAGGCGACGAACGGGTGCACACGTAATGCCGCCTGTGGGTCGAGCCCCAGGTCGAGTGCCTGGCGCGCCAGCACTAGCAGACGGAACTGGCGGACGATCATGTGGAAGGCGTAGCGCGGGTCGTCGTTCTCCAGCAACCGGTGGAGACCGGCGAGCGCCCCCCGGCCGTCCCTTTCCCCGATGGCGTCCACGGTTGCGAAAACATCACTCTGACCGTGTAACGGTGTCAGACGCTCCACATCCTGTATCTCGATCGGCCGCTTCCGATCCACGTAATCCATAAGTTTGGCCAGCTCGGTATCGGCCAGGAATGGATCCCCCAGGACATGCTCCGCCAGCAGTTGGGCGGCGTCTGGCTTGATCTCACCTCCGCCGGAAGCCGCGCGTTCACGAACCCAGCGAGCGAAGTCAGGCCCACGCGGGATGGCGAATTGACGTGTCATCACAGCTTCGGGGTGCGCTTCCGCCCAGGAAAGCAAGGGCTTGATCTCGTCGTAGCTCTCCCCCTTCGCACGGCTGAGATCGAGTGTCTGGCTGAGCACAAGGGCTGTCGTCGTCGGAAGCGAGTCGAGCAAGCGGTAGAACCGCTGCGGAGGATCGTCGGTCAAGAAACGTGATGGGTCTTCGACGATGACCAGACGTCTCGGGGCAAGGAAAGGGACAGAGGCGCAAGCTTGCTCGATCTGGTCGAGGTCATTCTGATCCGGTCTGGAGTGATAGATGTTGAGCTCGGCCACGCTTCGGTCGCCCAGCTTGTCCTTCAAACGATCAATGAACTCGGCCCGCGAGAGTTCATCGTCGCCGTAGAACAGGTAGACGGTCGGCGCCGTAGAGCTCATCTCAACCGGATGTCAGCACCCGATAGACGCGGTTGCGCCCGCGATGCAGGGGAATGATGGCATCCACCTGTAGACCTTCGGGATCGCCCTGCGTGGTCAGGTGCTGTTGGGCTGCGTTACCCAGAGGCTGGGCAAGGATCAAGGCGATCGAGGTGACCACGATGGCGAACGGGATCCGCATCAGGCGGTCCTGCCAGCGCTCGTCCCGTCCTCCGTAAAGCGAGATGTACGAGGCGACGGTTGCAAGAAGGCCGGCGGTCAGGAAGTTCGTCCCACAGTTGGGGTGGATCGCCAGACGGTGCTCGCCGGCGCGCATCCTATCGAGAGCTTCGCTCACCGCTTCGTGGACTGGTTCGATCGGAAGGGACGAATAAAGGAAGAACCCCCGGGCATCCGAACGACCGATGAGCGACGTCCCCGGGTAGCGTCGGCTCAGCACATGGATTGTGCCGTGCTCCAGGCCGTGGTTGCGCCGGATACGGGATAAGGCTGGCGTTGAAAGCAGGCTGTCGAGTAGATTCGGCACCCTCACCTCGAGCGTGGACCGCCGGGATTATACCCTGAGCCCGCAACCGAGCGCCTGGGGGGTGTTGGGATCACTCCCGACTGTACGCTTCGATCAACGCCATGAGGACCTGATTCGTGAATCCAGAAACTTTCCGCCGAGTTTCGCCCCAGGTCGTCGACGAACGCACGCCGGCGGTCTCGTAGACGTTGAATATGCTTTCGAAGAGGAACTCACGGAAGAAGAGATAGGCCGCAACCGCCTCCTTTAAGCTCAGTCCGGCCTGCCGACCGATCCGGGCGTATTCGCTGCCGAGGACGTGGGCCTCGGGCTCGGTCTGTGCGGGCTCGAGCTGGGAAGAGCGGATCAGTTCCCGCATCAGCCGGCGCGACCCATCGCGGTAGCGCCTCCGTTGCTCCTCGTTCAGCTTCTGGTACCAGCCTTCCTGGCGCAATCGCCCGTCCGCCAGTTCAAGGCGGGTGCGGCCGATGGCGTTCTGGACGACAACCTGGACCTCGCTCGGCTGAGAGGTTCGCCGCGCCGCCACCCACACCTCGAGCTCAGCCCGTTTGAATCGTCGATGACCACCGGCTGTCCGGTGAGAAGGAACTTCACCTTTGTCCGCCCATGCCCGTAACGTCGAAGGGTGAATCCCCAACATCTGTGCGGCCGCGCTGAGCCCCAGCCAATCTTTCGTACCTTCGCTCAATTGGGTCTCCTGTCGAACATGGGTGAATCTACAGGTCCAGGTAGATTCCGTCAAGACTCAGCAGAGTTGTGCGCAAGTGCCTCGCGAGGAATAGGGGAGAATGTGAGTTGGACGGCGGCTGTGCCGCCGTCCAACACACATTTTCCCTCTAGAACGAGGACGCGCCCCCCGAAATGGAGCGGGCCCTCCTTTCCGGCAAGGTTGGTGGATCGATCTATGGTGGGCTAGAATCGTGGCATGACCTGGGACCTGATCGGACACCAGTGGGCCGTCGAGCTCTTCCGCCGCCATCTCTCGCAGAGCAGGACACGCCAGGCTTACCTCATTTGTGGGCCTGATGGTGTAGGCAAGCGTACGCTGGCGATCGGCCTGGCCTCAGCTATGAGCTGCCTGAACCCTCCGGCGGCGGGAGAGAGTTGCGGCGAGTGTCGGGCCTGTCGCCTCATCGCTGAAGGAACCTACCCGGATCTCCATCGAATCGAAGCCGATCACGTCGGCGGCGTGCTCAAAGTTGAGCAGATCCGGGAACTGCAACGCAGGTTGGCGCTGGCTCCGTTTGAGGGTCGGTGGAGGATCGCGCTCATGCTTCGGTTTCATGAGGCCAATGCCAGCGCCGCGAATGCCTTGCTGAAGACCCTCGAAGAGCCCGCATCTCAGGCCGTACTGATCGTGACCGCCCGAGCTCCGGAGAGCCTGCTCCCCACAATTGTGTCACGCTGCGAGATGATCGCCTTACGGACGGTCCCCACAGTTGAGATCACCGAAGGGCTAAAGGCACGCGGTGTGGAGCCAGAGAGAGCAGCCCTGGCGGCAGCACTGTCAGGAGGCCGTCCCGGGAGGGCGATCCAGCTCGCGAGCGATGATCGGGCGCTGACGCGGCGCAGGCAGCTCGGAGACGATCTACGTTCGCTGCTGCAGGCCTCACTGGTTGAGCGGTTTCGCTACGTCGAGAAGCTCTCGCAGCGTGGCGAGGCTGGCGACCGGCGTGAAAGAGGGCTCGAGGTACTCGACACATGGCTGGCTCTCTGGCGGCATGTCATGCATCGCAGCTACGGGGCGGATCAAGCAAGTGGCAACGCCGAACAAGATGGGCTGATCGAGAAGATTGCAGGGTCGCTTCAGCCGGATCAAGTTGTCTCGGCGGTGGAGGCGACTCAGTACACGCTTGAAGGTATTAGCCGCAACGCGAATTTGAGGCTGGCCTTCGAGGCGTTGATGCTCGACTTCCCGAAACTGGCCTCCGGGGAGTGACTCAGGGGGCATGATGTGTCCCGGCCTGGGTCAGGCCGAGGCGGGCCAGCTGACTGGATCAAGAAGCCGCACAACGACTGTGCGGCTTCTTGATCCATAGGACCCCGCCGTGCGGCATAGCCCCCATCCGCCTGAGGTGCGTTCAGCGTGGTTCGACGACAAGTCGGACGGCCGTTCGCTCCTTCCCGTCGATATCCACAGCCGTGAACTCAGGGATGCAAACGACGTCGATGCCGTCCTCGTTCAGATAACCACGTGCGATGGCGATAGCCTTGATGGCCTGATTGACCGCGCCAGCGCCGATGGCCTGGACATCGGCGCGTTTGTGCTCCCGGATAACCCCCGCGATGGCTCCGGCGACGGCAGAAGTGCGCGAACCCGCAGAGACCTTGATGGTGTCCATCAGGCCCCCTCCTTTGGCGGAAGTGCAACGGGAATTCGTCAGAGCGAATTCGGTGCGATTCTACCGGATTTAGGAATGCTAATCAAGCGGGAGCGATCGAAGGGATCAACATTGCGACAATCGCGATATCGAGTGGGCAATAGGAAGCGCGGAGATTCCTTTGGCACAGCGTTTCGAAATCTTGGGTAGGGCACGTCGAGATGCAAACAGCAGGCGCACACTGCAGGGAGGCCGAGCCGAAGGGTCAAGAGACTTCGTCGGCATTGAAAAGGACCTCCTCCTTCCCGGCGAGTTTCTCGTGGATCTTGCGGACGATTAACTCCAGGTGGTTATCATGGGCGACGAAGTCGAGATCGTCCGCCGGAACCGACAGCACGGGACACAGTGTGAAGCGAGCGATCCAGGACTCATAGAGTTCGTTGAGGCGGGCCAGATAATCTGGAGGAATATCTCGTTCGAATGGCCGGGCGCGGCGGGCGATCCGTGTCTGCACGGTCGAAACCGAGGCGCGCAAGTACACGACGAGATCAGGCGGAGGCAGTGCTTGGCTGATGGATTGATACAGCTCCTGGTATGTGGCGTAGTCTCGCTCCTCCATCATCTGCTGCAAGTAGAGATTACGGGCGAACACCTCGGCGTCTTCGTAGATGCTGCGATCCTGAATGGCCGAGGCCGGGTGCTGAACAAGCTCGCGGTGGATGCGCAGCCGGCGGACAAGGAAGAATACTTGAGACTGGAACGCATGGGCGCGCATGTCCCGATAGAAATCGGCCAGATAGGGGTTCTCGCCGACTGTCTCGAAGAAGGGTTTCCAACCCAATCGAGATGCCAGCAGTCCAACGAGGGTGGACTTGCCGACGCCGATGTTGCCGGCCACCGTGATGAAATGTTTCGTCGTGCTCGCCTGTGAGAATGCATCAAGCCCCATGTTCGCCCGCCCACACGTCGAGTATCTCCTCGACACGATCCAGGAATCTTTCAGCTTCGCGAGCCCGGCGCTCGGCCGCGGATTCGCCCAGATCAAGGTGCTGGAGGAAATCCTCCCAGGCCGAACGTGCTCCATCGGCGTTTGGCATGAGATCAAACGCTCCGGCGGCGATCTGCCAGGTCGACAACAGGCCCCATTCGACCGCCTGTGGCCAGCCGGCCTGGTTGAGAGCCTCGAAGCCGGCAAGGTAGTAGCGCAACCGGCAACTCGCCAGACGAGGATCAGTTGAATCGGGCGAGGCTAGCTCGAACGCTCGAGCCCAGGCGGAGATTCTGTCGGGGAGGTCACTCCCGTCGGCCGACTCGAGGCCTATCAGTCGGAGGAATGACTCAAAGACCTCAGGTTGGTCCGCCTCGGCCGTGCGCTGCTTGAGGGTCAAAGCGAGACGACGCCCGGCGGCTGGGGGACCGGCGAGCAGGGCGACGGCGTTGGCACCGTCGGAGACTGTTTGTGTGAAGGCAGTCATCCACGCGGGCGAGTGCCTATCGTTCAGGTGGTCGAGGCGAGCTCGAGCGTGCCCCAGAAGAGCGCTCGCCCGAGCGACGCGGTAGTCCGCTCGATTGAACTGGCTGCGGGCGGAGGCCTGAGCCCACTCGAGGAAATGATCCGGATCGAGGATGAACAGGGGGTCGTACAACATCGGTCCCAACCAGGGCGAGGTCCGCAAAGTGCGCGGCTCGCTATACAGGGCGCGATCGTGGTGGGCGATGTCCAGATGGATATCTTGTGAGAGTGGGACGACTTCTCGAGCGGCCGGAGGTGGATCTTCATGGATCAAGACCAGGTCGATGTCAGCCGTACCTCCCAGGAGGGGCTCGCCCCTCGCAACAGAACCAATCAGGTAGGCTGAGACGATGTCTTCTTCGTCTGCCCGCCGTTGGGCTTCTCGATGAGCCAGATCGATCAGCTTTCGGCGGGTGATCCTCACCGGGGCATGTCTCCCATCAGCGGAAGCTCGGGTTGGAAGGGCGGGATCCCCAGCGCGGCCCGGATGCGATTGGTGATCTGCTTGAGGTGGCTGGGGTGAATCACGAAATCCAATGAGTCGGTCTCGATCGTGAGCACCCGGCTGCTGGGCGCGCTCATGAAGAATGACTCATAGGCCGCGTTGAGGCGATCGATGTAATCCCGCTCCATCCGCCTCTCGAAGGGGCGATCGCGCATCTGGATGCGCTGCATGGCGATATCGGTGCTCACCCGGAGATAGACGACCAGGTCCGGGCGCTCAATCCGCTCTGCCAGCGCCTCATGAACGAGCATGTACGTGTCGAGCTCGTCACCTTCCAGATTCAAGCGAGCGAAAAGTGAATCCTTCTCGAAGGTGTAGTCGGCGATCAGGTTGCTCCCAGCGGAGGCTTGAGGCACCAGATCGCGCTGTTGGCGATAGCGACTCAAGAGGAAGAAGATCTGGGTCTGGAATGCGAAGCGAGTGCGGTCGCTGTAGAAGTCCGAGAGGAATGGGTTCTCTTCGAAGGCCTCGAGCAACAATCGGGCGTCGAACACAGGTTGAAGCAGACGGGCCAGGGATGTCTTCCCGACCCCGATCACCCCCTCGATTGCGATATACATCGGTTTCCTGTGAGCATGTGGGCCTGAGGGTCGGCGACGATCAAGGATACCCGGGATCGGGGAGGGACGCAACGTCCCCGGGTGTCGCGATCAGGATCGACCCGCCGGCTAGATGTTCCTCCTGGATGCCCGCTCAGCCACGGAGCCCGCTCCCTGGCGTTCGGCCTGCCTGCACCTGGGCGCAGGCACAGGTGGGCAGGCGTAATGACACGGCTGGCCGAGGCACCCTGCAGGCGCCAGGGAATCCCCGTGATGACGCGAGTGCGAGGCACCGTTCGGGTTCAAAAGCATTCCTTCCTGGGTCGAGCGCGTACATGCCCGGCGTACAAGAAGGACAGCCGTCAGCGAATCGCGTATACTTGTCACATCGGCCTCGCTGGTGAGGCGATGGCCCGGACGCTCTCGTAACTCGTCCAACCTGAAAACTTCGCTGAGGGGTGGAGCCTTGTTCGACGTGGGTGGTATGTTGGCATCTGCCTGCTTGGCACGCGAGGATCGAAAGAGTGAAATGTCCAAAGTGTCATTCTGAGAATCCGGAGGGGGCGCGGTTCTGCAACGCCTGTGGTACCCAGCTCGCCGCGGCCGGCACGGATGCAGATTCAGCCGAGCGGGCGGGCGAGTTCCGCCTGGTGACCATCTTGTTCGCCGATGTTGTCGGGTCGAGCGAGCTCGGTCAGCGGATGGGAGCCGAGATGGTTCAAGGCGTGCTCGACCGTTGCCTGAAACGGATGAGCAAAGGGGTCGACGAGTACGGCGGCAACGTTTCCAGACTCATGGGCGATGGTCTTCTGGCATTCTTTGGGGCGCCGATCGGCCATGAGGACGACGCCGAGAGGGCGGCGTTGGCCGCGTTGCGGACGCACGAATTGATCGGTGAGTATTCCGCCGAGATTCGAATGCCGCTCCAACTGCGCATCGGGATCAACACCGGGCGCGTCGTGATGGGCGACGTTGGGGGTGAAGCGCTGACCGAATACACCGCCATGGGCGATCCGATCAACCTGGCGGCCCGGCTGCAAAGCGCCGCCAACCCGGGCGAAACGCTCCTCGGCGAGAATACAGCACGCCTGATCCGGCATCGCTTTGAGCTTGAGGACCGAGAGAAGTTGGCCGTGAAAGGCTTCGAAGGCGAGGTGACCTCATTCTTGCTGCTGGCAGAACGTAGCCTGCCCGAGTCCGAGCGTGGAATCAGCGGGCTACCTTCACCGCTCATCGGGAGGCAGACTGAGCGGGCAAAGTTGGGGGAGCTTGTCCAGGGCCTGGCTGCTGGCCGGGGAGCGATCGCCGGTATCCTGGGTGAACCCGGGATAGGCAAGACCCGTCTGCTCCAACAGGTCATTGAAGACTCTCAGGACCACGATGTCCGTTGGGCGGAAGGCCGCGCCTACTCCTATGCGGAAGACCGACCCTACGGGGTGATACTCAACCTGCTTGGAGAACTCTTGCATCTGGCCCCCGATGACACGCCGGCACTGCTCGATCTGAAGCTCGAGCGAGGGCTCGTCCCCCTCCTGGGTGACACGGCTGACGAGATCTGGCCCTATCTGGCTGTCCTGCTCGGCGCCCCCGTCCCTTCGGCCGCCACCGCCACACTCGAGGGTTTGGACGCAAGCACGCTCAATCAAAGGATCGCCAGCGCGGTCTGCCGGACCGTCGAAGCCCACGCCGAGAAGCAGCCGCTATGTCTGGTCTTCGATGACCTGCACTGGGCGGATCTGAGCTCGCTCAATTTGATTCAGACGCTCCTGCTCTCGACCGAGACGGCGCCTCTCCTGCTGTTCCTTTTGTTTAGGCCCGAGCGCGACAAACCATGCTGGAAGCTCAAAGTCAAGGCGGAGAGCGATTTTCCTCACCGGTACGTGGAGCTTACGCTCGGTCCTCTCGATGGCGCCTCGAGCGAGGCGATGATCGACAGCCTTCTGGAGGTAGCGGCGTTGCCCGAGCCGGTTCGGGATCGGATTTGCGACATCTCGGAGGGAAACCCCTTCTTCCTGGAGGAGCTTATACGCGATCTGATCGAAGAAGGGCAATTGGTCAAGGGGGATAGTGGCTGGACGGTCGGCCAGTCGGAAGCCCATTTGCACGTTCCGGACACGCTGGAAAAAGTGGTGCAGGCGAGACTGGATCGACTCAAGCGCGACGAAAGGTTGACCCTGCAAGTGGCATCGGTTATTGGCAGGCAGTTCGCCTTCAAAGTCTTGGAGGAAATCTCCCAACTTCACGCAGAGCTTCGAGATTGCATTCTGGGTCTGCAACGGGCCGATCTCGTTCGGGAGAGGGCGCGCATTCCTGAACTTGAGTACGCTTTCAAGAACGTTCTTGTTCAGCAGGTGACCTACGCCACGCTTCTTGCAGCGCAACGCAAGGATTTCCATCGACGGACTGGGGAAACCCTTGAGCGGCTCTTCGCCGATCGGCTCGAGGAGTTGTACCCAATGCTGGCCTACCATTTTCGAGAAGCCGGAGACGAGCGCGCCGCCAGGTACTCGACGTTGGCCGGCGATGCCGCGATGAAGCTGTACGCCAACGCGGAGGCCATTGCCCAATACACGCAGGCTCTCGAGATCCTGGATAAAGACAAGGCCCCTGCCGAGGACGTGCTCCACCTATACCTGTCACGCGGACGGGCCTTCGAGCTCAGCGGGCAGCATCACGATGCCTTGAACAACTATGAGGAACTGAAATCCTTGGCCCTACGGAGGAAGGAACGCATGCTCGAGTTGGCGGCATTGATTGCCAAGGGGACGGTGTACTCGACACCAAATTCTGCGGCGGATGCGGCCAAGGGTAAGATGCTTTCTGAGAAGGCTCTCGAGCTTGCGCGAGGGATGGACGATCGACCGGCCGAGGCGAAGATCCTATGGAACATGATGCTGGCTGAGAAGTTTGGGGGACATCCAGAGGAGGGGATTCCGTTCGGAGAGCAGTCACTGGCTATTGCTCGGGAAGAGGGGCTGAAGGAACAAGCCGCATTCACCCTTAACGATCTGGCGATCCACGGATACGTGGGAGCTGATCGGACGGAGGACGCTGTCCGCGTACTTGGGGAGGCTCAACATCTCTGGAGAGAACTTGGGAACCAACCCATGCTGGCGGACAGCTACGGCAGCATGGCGGTCATGCATTTCTTCCGTGGGAAGTTCGATCAAGTGATCGAGGCCGCCCGGGAGTCGCGCAAAATCAGTGATGTGATCGGCAACACGTGGGGTCGGTCCTACAGTCGGTGGGTTGAGGGTGAGGTCTATGCCGAGAGAGGCGACTATGCACTCGCCATCGAGACAATGGAGGAGTGCATCCGGCTGGGAGACCAAGCGGGTTTCACCGGCGCATCCATGGGGACGAGGGGGTTGCTGGGAGTCCGATATGTTGAGTTAGGTGCATTCGACAGAGCGCGAGAAGTCAGTCAGGCGGCTCTGGAGTATGCGGTCGAGAATCTCCAAGCCTGGCGGTCCTGGCCGTTGGCAGTCATGTCCTTTGCGTCGTTGCGGGGCGGCGATGTTGAAGCCGCGACCGCTCGTCTCGACGAGGCCAAGAATTATCCGCACGATACCAGCTTGTTCTTCATCGAATTCATCGTCTCGCTGACCGAAGCGGAGTTGGCCATCGCCAAAGAGCACCCAGAGGATGCTCTGAAGGTCGTCGAAGGCTTCCTGGATCGCGTCGGAGGACGAGGACAGGAGATCCACATCCCCGACTTCTACGAACTTCGAGGCCGGGCATTCATCCAGCAAGGGCAGTGGGAGCGGGCGAGCCAGGCGCTCATGGAAGCTCGCGCACGCGCGCAGGCTCTCGGCTCGCGCCGGCTCGAATGGAGGACTGAGGCCGGATTGGGGTGGGTTGAGACGAAGCTGGGCCACGCGGAGTCGGCCCAAAAGCACTACGCCATAGCCGGGCAGATCGTCGAATTCATCGCCGAGCATATTGGATCAGCCGAGCTACGACGATCGTTTCTCGACCTTCCCGAAGTGCGTGTGCTATCCAAGGCGTGATCGCTCCCTGCTGGTCAGTTGAGAACAAGAACATAGATCCACGCGGACGAGCGACGGAAGAAGGATAACGAGAAGATGGCCAAGCCAATCATCATGACGGTCGACGATGAGCCGCAGGTGTTGAACGCGGTCGAGCGCGATCTGCGTCAGCACTACCGGGGGGACTACCGGATCGTGAAGGCCGGATCCGGCACCGAGGCGATGCAGACTGTTCAGCGCCTCAAGCAGCGAAACGATCCGGTTGCGCTCTTCTTGGTGGATCAACGAATGCCCGTCATGATTGGGACCGAGTTCCTCACTCGGGCGATGAAGATCTACCCGGAAGCGCGGAAGGTGCTGCTGACTGCCTATGCCGACACTGAGGCGGCGATCGAAAGCATCAACCAGGTTGGGCTGGATCACTATCTGTTGAAGCCTTGGGACCCGCCGGAACAGAACCTTTACCCGGTCCTGGATGATCTGCTGAGCGATTGGCTGGCGACCGTACCGATTCCGTACGACGGCATCCGGGTGGCCGGGACGCTCTGGTCACCGACCAGCCATGCAGTCAAGGACTTCCTCTCGAGGAATCAGATTCCGTACCAGTGGCTGGATATCGAGTCGGACAGTGTGGCCAAAGAGCTGGTCGAAGGCGCGATCAAAGGGGAGGCCAAGCTCCCCGTCGTTTTCTTCCCGGACGGATCATTCCTGGCCGAACCCGACAACCGCAGCCTGGCCGAGAGGGTCGGGCTGCAGACTCAAGCCACCCAGCCGTTCTACGATCTGATTATCGTCGGCGCCGGGCCGGCAGGCTTGGGCGCCGGAGTGTACGGTGCCTCGGAAGGATTGCGCACGGCCATGATCGAACTGGAGGCGACGGGCGGTCAGGCGGGAACGAGCTCAAGGATCGAGAACTATCTCGGCTTTCCCAGCGGCGTCAGCGGGGCGGACCTCGCCCGGCGTGCAACGGCACAGGCCAAGCGCTTTGGCGCCGAGATCCTGACCACCGTCGAGGCCACGGCCGTGCGTATCAATGATCCTTATCGTTTCGTCGCCTTGAGCGACGGGACGGAACTGAGCTGTCATGCGCTGCTCATCGCCACCGGTGTTTCGGTGCGCAAGCTCGAACTCGAGGGGGTCGACGAGCTGACAGGGGCTGGCGTGTACTATGGAGCGGCGCTGACTGAAGCTGCGCATTACCGGGACAAGCACATCTTCGTCGTCGGGGGCGCGAACTCCGCAGGGCAAGGCGCGATGTTCTTCTCTCGCTACGCCGCCAAGGTGACGATGGTGGTGCGCGGCGAGAGCCTTGATTCGAGCATGTCACAGTACTTGATCGATCAGATCAAGGGACGGGAAAACATCGAAATCGTGGTGCGGATGAAAGTGACCGCCGTTCATGGTAAGGAAAAGTTGGAGGCAATCACGATCACTCCCATTGACGGAGGCGAGCCTCAAACGATGGACGCGGCGGCGCTGTTCATCTTCATCGGAGCGGCTCCGCACACGGATCTGGTCGCTGATGTCGTGGAGAGAAACCGCGTCGGTTTCATTCTCACGGGACCGGATTTGACCCAGGGCGGCCGCAGACCCAAGGGGTGGCGCCTGCAACGTGATCCATACATGCTTGAAACGAGCGTGCCCGGTATCTTCGCTGCGGGCGATGTGCGTCAGGGCGCCATCCGGCGAGTGGCCTCGGCTGTCGGTGAGGGGGCGATCGCTGTGAGCCTGGTGCACCAGTATCTGAAGACGGTCTGATCCAACCAGGCTCCCGGAGCCTTCAAGGCTCCGGGAGCCTGACTCACCTGTGCTACGGCTCCCAACGGAACTGAAGGCAGTAGTGATGAAAGGTGTTGCTCACCCACGCGTTTCCCAAACCGTACGGCGCAAGCCGGATGTCATCCTGACACCAGATCCGCTCGTCCTTGAGCGTATACGTCTCGGCTAATCGCTTCCCCAGATCCCATGCCAAAGGATAGATTCTTCCGCCCTTCTTGACGTTCTTGACGATGATCGTCAAGTAGGCCTTCGGGCGGAGGATCGCCTGGAGGGACTCGTAGATCCCCGCCAGCCGCTCCAGGAACTCCTCGTAGTCGTCGATGTTTCCCAGATCGGCCGGATCATCCGAGTACACCACATCCAGGGATTTTGAAGCCCGCCGCGAGCGTTGCGTCTTGGCCCCGCGCGCATGCAGCATGTTCCAATAGGGTGGAGAAGTGAGGACATAGTCCATCGACGGGAGATCGCCGAAGGACAACTTAGCCGCGTCACCGGTGATCACCTCGCAGCGCAGATCGGCCGCGCTCGGTCCGAGGCACGCGAGCTCCGCGCGTATGAGCTCGCGCGCGACTTCGGCATAGGCCGGATTGAGCTCGACCCCGATCGATTGCCGGCCGGCGCGCAGACTGGCGATCAAGGCTGAGCCTGTGCCGGCCATCGGGTCGAACACCATCTGCCCAGGTTTGGTGAAGAACTCGATGAACTCTTGGGCAAGTGTCTCGGGGAACTTGGCGGGGTGTCGAAGAACTTCCTTCTGTCGCCGTGGGGGATTGTGGACAAACCAGGACTTCTGGAACTTGAGCCACTCCTTCGATGTCAGTGCATTCAGTCTGTTTCGAAAGGGCCGTTCCTTGCTCATGGACTCTGCCCCGGCGTGGGCTGCACAAGGGAAGCGGAAGTCGGCGTCGGCGTTGCCTGAACGGCCCTGACCGAGAGGTCGTCGAACGCCACCGTGGTCTGACCCGAACTCTCGGCGTGGACGAAGAACCCCAGCGTCCCGATCGGGATCTGGCCGTTGCGCATACTCAATACTTCGGCCCCGTTGATAAACAAGTGGAAGTCCGCACCGACCGCGAGTACACCGAGGCGGTTCTCAACCAGAGGCCCGGGGATGACCTCGTACGTTTCCGTCGGAGGGATCAAGTTGAAAGATTGGCCTCCGAGGACGCGCACGACGCGCACGCTGCCACTGCAGGCGAGGCTCATGCGGAAGTGGTTGCCGTCCGGATCAAAGCGAAACATCAGCCCGAACTCGTCATCCTCGTTGCAGATCAATGGGCGAACAACGACTTCGGCGTAGAAGTCAGTAAGTTGAGAAACCGGGCTGATGGCGTAGCGATAGGTCTTGGGATTCCGGACAGACAGCACCAGCCGTCCGTCGGCGATGCTCGTCCCTCCCAGGCTGTCTTCGCCGACAGCCCAGCCAGCGTTCCGATCGAACCCATCCCGGAAAAGGAACGGCCCGACTCCGAAGAGCAGATTTGGAGTCGGCGAGAGGGTGGGAGCGGGGGACGGCGTCGAAGTTGGGGGCGCCGTCGGTATGATGAAAGTCGGTGTTGGAGGGAGGGGAGACGGGGTCAAGGTCATCGTGGGAGTAACAGTCGGGGATGAGCAACCCCAGATGAGCAGACTGATCAGAACGTGCACCAGTAGACGCCATCCCCGGAAGTGGTGATTTCGGAAACGGGGCGACGCTGGGCTTGGGTTGGCATCAAGCTCGCCTGCCCAGGCTGGTTCTCGTGGAAAGTTCACCGGCTATCAATCGATGCCTGGTCAGATGCGGTCAGGTCGATCGAGTCCGGCCCGGTTGGGATCTCGTTCGAAATCGCTATCAAGGCTGCAGGTGCCACAATGCAAAGTCGTCGAAGACGACATCAAGCCCCGGTATGTCTTCGGCGCTGGCGTACAGGCCGAAGAAGCCGTAGGTATATTCGTTGTCGGATGCCTCACTGATGATCTCGCCATTGGCGACGGCATAGAGCATGTCGCCTCTCGCCAGCAGGCCCATTCGGTTTGTGGCGTCGACGCCTGATTGAATTTGGTCTGACGGCGACCAATCGACCAGCACGGCCGGATTGACGTTGCCGATGAACTTCCGAAGGCGATACGATCCGTTACATGAGAACTCGAGGGCGTAGCCGCGATCGAAGTTCTCGCCTCCGACGCGAACGGCGAGGCCGTACCCGTCCTCACCCGAGCACTCACCCACCCGGGCGGTGACCTCGACATACACGTCACCCCCGGCCTGATCGGATACGCTCCACCAGATGGTGTGATCAACGACGTTGTCCTTCGCCTTCAATCCGCCTTCGGCGTATACGTTCGTGGCCGACTCGGGATAGCTGAATTCGCCCCACTTCAAGTGCGAGCTGAAGTCGTCGGTGTAGTCCGGGGCGGAAAGATTGAGCATGTGGCGGGGATCGTCCGGCGAAAGCCCCGGCCCCGTCGGCGAGGGGCTTGGACCCGGAGAGGGGGTCGAGGTGATGGTAGGCGTGGGAGTGTAGGTGGCCGTACTGGGTGGAGGCGAGGTGGCGCTGGGCAGAGCCGTCGGGAGCGTGGGCAGCGGGAAGACGGAAGTCAACGTTGGCGGCAATAGACTGGCCTGGACCTGCGAAGTCGGGAGTTCGGCGGCCGATCGGCTGCAGCCGGCCAGCCCGAGCCCGAGGGCGATTGCACAGCTTGCGGCGAAGGTGGTTCTCATCCGGATGCCGGCCTCTCCTGCGTGGGAGGCCCTCCTTCCGACGTCATTTGGGGCCGCATGCCGAGCGCCCGCGTCAGACTAAAGGGCCGAGTGCTGATTCTACCTGGCGTGCCAGCCGACCTCAAATGCGATGGGCCAAAAGGACGGAAGTCGAATGAAACCGGAGAGCCCTACCATTGGTTGGTGCGGGGAGCGGCACGCCCGCGAGCATGCTTGCCAAATCGCCGCTTTTCACGGGGTGAGCATGACCTTCCCGGAGTCCCCTGAAGCCATCACCGCGAAGGCCTGATCGAACTCTTCCAGTCGGAAGTGATGTGTGACCATTGTCGTCAGGTCGACGGCACCCGACCGGACCAGGCCGCGCCCCTGATACCACGTCTGCCAGAGCTGGCGCCCGGTGATCCCCAGCACATGGGCCCCCTTGAACACGATGTGGTGGTTCCAATCGAACTCGAACGAACCGGGGGCCACCCCCAGCAGGGCCGCATCGCCTCCCGGTTTGAGTAGTGAGAAGCCTTGATCGATGGCGGAAGGTGCCCCGGACATCTCCAGGAGTACATCGACGCCCTCGCCGTCGGTAGCCTCGAGGACGCTCTCGGAAAGGGGGTCTTCCGAGGGATGGAGGGCAAGATCGGCCCCCATCCGCCTGGCCATATCGAGACGGTAGCGACTGATGTCGGAGGCGTAAATCGCCCGGGCTCCGATAGCCCGGGCGACGCTGATCGTCATCAACCCGACGGGGCCGCAACCGGTGACCAACACCTTCTTCGCCCGCAGATCGAAAGCAAATGCCGTGTGCACGGCGTTGCCGAAGTTCTCCTGGAGCACGGCGACCTCAACCGGCAGGTCGGCCGGATTGGGCCAGGCGTTCTGAGCGGCGATGGCGATGTAGTCGGCGAACCCGCCATCGCGGTCGACGCCGATCAAATGTGTGTTCTCGCACAGATTGCCCCGGCCCGTACGGCAGAAGGAGCACGTGTTGCAGATCACGTGAGACTCGAGCGAGACGAAATCGCCGATCGCTGGCGTACGTACCATCGAGCCGCGCTCGACGACTTCTCCGCACACCTCATGGCCGACGACAAGGGGCGGCTTCAATCGGCTGGCCGCCCACGGGTCCCAGTTGTAGATATGCAAATCGGTCCCGCAGATCGAGGCAGCCCGCACCTTGACCAGAACCTCATCGGGACCGACCATCGGGATCGGGACCTCTCCGACTACGAGGCCTTTCCCCGGCTTTGTCTTCAAGACCGCCTTCATGGTGTCTGTCATGCAGTCAGGCTCCACACGCGCGTGAACCGCGCAGGGTCTCATCAACCGGCAGGATCAGATCGAGGCAACCGGCCCGGCGTTCGGGCGAGCCGGCTTCGAATGCATCCGCCAGGAATCGGGCGAACAGGTAGGCTGCTCTCCTCCGAATCGGGGTGGCCTGGCTTTGCTTCGTCCCGCACAAGAGAGGTCGAGTTGCCGGCCGGGCCCCCGGATACGGGGCCCTGAGATGGACCGTCCTTCTTCGCAGTGGACGGCCCTTTTCGACGCTGAGTCGCCCCGTCTTGCAGTGGGCCGCCGTCGGCTGGGAAGAGGCGTGCGCCGCCGAGTGCAGTATAGCACGAAGGCCACACCCGACCTCCAACGGCTATAATGGCGGCGCGGCTCGCGCAATCGCATGTGCGCAGATCCCAGGAGATCAGATGGAATACAGAAACATGGGGAGGTCCGGTCTCAAACTCAGCGCGATCTCGCTCGGTGGTTGGATCACCTTCGGGGAGCAGATCGACGTCAAGAGGACGAGCGAGATTGTGCGTCAGGCATATGAGTTGGGCGTCAACTTCTTCGACGTCGCCGACGTGTACTCCGGCGGCCGTGCGGAGGAGGCGCTCGGCGCATCCATTAAGGACCTGCCACGGGAGGCTCTGGTCCTTTCAAGTAAGGTCTACTGGCGCTCCTTCGAGGGCGCGAATGGGCGCGGTCTCTCGCGCAAGCACATCATGGAGTCGTGTCACGCTTCTCTGAAGCGAATTGGCGTGGACTACCTGGATCTATACTTCTGCCACCGATATGACACCGAAACTCCGCTGGAGGAAGTCGTCCGCGCCATGGACGACCTGATCCATCAGGGGAAGGTGATGTACTGGGGGACGTCGGAATGGCGGGCGGGGCAGATCGCCAACGCTTACCGGATTGCAGAACGGGGCAGACTATACCCGCCGGCAGTGGAGCAGCCCCACTACAACATGCTCGTGCGCCGCAAGGTCGAAGATGAACTCGTGCCGGCGGCCGATGATCTGGGTTTTGGGATGGTGACGTGGAGCCCGCTCCGCTCGGGGCTTCTGAGCGGCAAGTACAACCAGGGGAAACCGGAGGGGGCACGGCTTTCGCTTGAGCAATACGACTGGCTTAGCGGGATCCTGAGCGATGAGAACTTGCAGAAAGCCCGGAAGATCAGCGGGATTGCGGAAGACCTCGGCGTATCGCCGGCTCAACTTGCGATTGGATGGATCTTGCGCAAGCGGCAAGTATCGAGTGTGATCACCGGCGCCACAAAGGTGGATCAGTTGATCGAGAACCTGGGTGCACTGGATGTCGTCGACCGGCTCGACGAGGAAGTGTTGGGCCGCATTGATATGGTCCTTGGGAACGAACCCGTTCCCGAAGACTGAGCCCGGGGGTTTTCCGGTCAGACCTCTCCGGTATTCAACTCAAGACCGTTCGGATTGTCGAAGTCGATGCGCGCGGCGAAGGCGCGTCCAATGCTCTCCAGGAGATCGACCGCCCACACGGCGTCCATGCCGATGTCCGCCAGGTCGGTGCCCGGCGGGACTTCCACCCCCAGGTAAGACATCACATCTTCGGCCAGATCGAGTTGGTAGCGGCGGAAGTCGACTCGATCGCTCATCCCGTATTCGCGACGGGTGACGTACGTCTGCCAATCGGCCGAGTCCTCCAGAAGCTCCGACCGAACCCATCCGGCCCAGGCGATGGCGTTGGCCCGCTGGGGATCAATGGGGTGAGGGGCGCTGCCCGTACCAAAGGAAAGCATCTGGAGATCCCCGGGCTGATAGTCGCCATCTGTGTAGAACAGCGCTTCGACGGCAGCCTGGTAGCACGGGTTGCCGGCTACGCCGACCCCGCCGTCGACCCAGGTGTGCTCCTCCCCCAGGACCTGAGCCGTGTGAGCCGGGAAGTACGTCGGCGCGGCAATGCTGGCCAGCACGGCGTCCTTGAGTGACATCGTCCCCCAGCGTTCGGCATTTCCCGAGTTGTCGCGCACGAAGAAATCGGTTCGGCCGGTCTCGGTATTCTTGCCGGTGATCATGACGTCGATCGGAAGGCTATTGAGGGGGAGATCTGCCCCAACCTGGACAAGCGTCTGATCGATGAATTCGTTGTTGTAGCGATGATTGCCGCCGTTGAGCAAGATCTGCCACCACGGCAGGCGTTCGAAGGCCTTGTTGGCCAGCTTGCGATACAGGGCGAGCAGCCCGCGGGCGCTGATCCCGACGGCGATTCCGGCGGCGATGAGGGCGCCGGTCGATGTGCCGGCGACGAAGTCGAAGATCTCGCGGCTCGGCTTGGCTTCTTTTGCCTCAAGGCGCACGAGACAAGCCAGTGGGATGATCCCGCGGACACCGCCTCCGTCGATTGAGAGAATCCGCTTCATCGATGTGCCATCCTTCCGGTTCGGCCGCGCAGCTCAACAACAGGAACGGGGCATTCACAGGCGCAAGAGGGCAAGCAGAGGACGTGATGCCAGAATCGTGCCGCGACCGGCTTGTCAGACTGAGTCGCGCCGCCGGACGCTGGCGCGGCGTGACGCCGGCGCCGGACCAATCGGAAGCCCGGTTCCAGGATCACAACGGAAGATGGATTCATGAGGAATCTCGCGGCCGGGGCCGATGGCCGCGGTATGCCTTGGTCAGAACGCCCGATCGATCAACGTCAGGCCGAACGCATTCTCAAATCCCCCGATCACGGCTTCGATGACCGCCTCCATCGAAGGCGCCGGATCGACCACCTCCGCCAGACTGACCATGGGGTACTCGGTCAGACCGCAAGGTACGATCCCATTCCAGTAGCTCATGTCCGGATCGACATTGAGCGCGAAGCCGTGCCGGCTGATCCCATGCACGTCAATCTTCACCCCTATCGATGCGAGCTTCGATGGTTTGCGTCGGGCGGCTGGAGGACAGTGGACGCAGCGAGAGGCGACGTCGGGCTGAATCCACACCCCAGTCAGTCCGGGGATCTGGCCACTCACCAATCCGAAGCGTGACATGGCCCGGATCAGGGCGTCCTCGACCTTGCGCAGGTAGCCGACGAAGTCCCTCTGGGGAAGACGGCCGGATGGCTCGATCTTGCCCAACGGGAACAACGGGTAGCCGACGAGCTGTCCCGGGCCGTGATAGGTTACGTCCCCGCCTCGATCCACCCAATGCACCTCCACGCCACGCCGGTCCAACTCGGCCTCGTCCCAGAGCAGGTTGCTCGCCTGACCTCGTCGGCCGAAGGTGAACGTGTGCGGATGCTCGAGGAGGAGCAGGGTGGCCGGGCGGATGCCTCGGGCGATCTCGTCCGCCAGCTGGTTCTGAAGGGTCCAGGCCTGGCTGTACGGGATCAAACCAAGGCGCTTCACCTCGCACACGGCGGTTGCGGGAGAGATCCGCTCAGCTTTCTCGGTGGTGGTCATGTCGGATGGCGTTCCCTGCGGTGGCCGGGACTCTCAGTCGGGGCACGTGACGGACATATGAAGCAAAAACCGCTGACCGTAGGCGGCATGCGAATTGCATGGATTATACCGGCACTGTCTGGCCGCAGGTCGGGCGCGGGATGAGTTGGCCAGGACAAACACAGGGGTAGAATCGGCCCATGCCTTCTGCCAAGCAGATCGTTCGATTTCGAAGACGTCGAGGGCCGGCCGGGCCGACGTGGCCGAGCGGGCGCATGATCCTCCTGGGCATTGCGCTCGTCTTCGTTGTCGGAACTGCCGGACCGCTGTCGGCCATGGCGTACGGCGATCTGACGGCAAATCTGCCGGGGGCCCAGTCGATCGAACAAGTCTTCCAAGCGGATGGTCTGTTCCAGCCGGTAAGGGTCTATGACCGGAGCGGGACGCACCTGCTCTACGAAGCCATTAATCCGTTGGCCGTGGACAGGCGCTGGTATCCCGTTGACAGGTTGCCCTCAGGCGCCGGATCGGGCTATGCCGAGGCGGCGACGATCGCCGTGGAGAGCCTTCCCCTCAGTGGGGGCGGTGTCGCATCAGGACTGGCGTCAACTGGGACGATCCGTGAGGAGGCGGCGATCAACTCGGCGATGGAATCGATCACCCGCCGCCTGGCTGAGAATCTGCTGCAGCCGCTGGAGGACAGTCGCCGCTCGTCGCTCGTTCGCAACACCCGCACCGGTCTGCTCACGGGTGAGCTGGTCGAGAGCTACCCGCCTGAACGTCTGCTGGCATGGTACCTGAACAGCACGCCTTATGGGCACATGACCTTCGGGCTCGATGCCGCCGGCCTGGTCTACTTCGGAAAGCACGCCAGCGAACTTAGCCTGGCTGAGACCGCGACGCTGGCAGCCGTCGCCCTCGACCCGACCCTCAATCCGCTCGATGCACCTGGACCGGCCAAGGCGCGCGGGGGCGAGGTGATTCGACGGATGCGGGACATGGGCTTCATTACCGAAGCGGGGGCAGCCTCGGCGTTGACGGTGCCGACCTCTCCCGCGTCGCCCAACGCGGCGGCGGATCTCGAAGCGCCCGCTTTCATGCAGGTGGTCTGGGACAGCCTGGACAAGCTCCTCGGGCCGGGGGCCCAATCGCACGGCGGTCTGACGGTGGTCACGACCATCGACTACGATCTGCAGATGCAGGCCGAATGCACATCCGCCACCCACCTAGCGCGGATGGGAGGCGGCGACCCCGGAACCCTGGAACCGGCGGCGGATGGTTCGACCTGCGTCGCAGCCGGTCTGCTCCCGCCTCTCCGGCCGAGCGATTCGGACGTCGATCACGGGATCGACCAAAGCGCCATCGTCGTCCTGGATCCAACTCGCGGCCAAATCCTGGGCATGATCGGCCCGGCAACTTCCATGCACCTGACGGGGAATGCATTTTCTCCGCTGATCTACTTGACTGCCTTCGCTCGCGGATACGCCCCGGCGACGATGGTCGTGGATGTGCCTTCGCAAAGCGCCGGCGAAGGCTCGGCACAACTCACATCGGAAGAAATCAGTGCGCGCTACCACGGACCGGTTCGAATGCGGACGGCGCTGGCGAATTCTTACGAAGCGGCCGGTGCCGAGACGGCCAGGCTGGCCGGCGTCGACAATGTCCTCCGGACCGCTCACCAGATGGGCCTGCAGGCCTTGGCCGACCCGTCTTCGGATCCCACACCTGACGGGCTGATCGAGGACGCAGAAAGCAACTTGCTCGATCTGACATATGCCTACGGGGTCTGGGCGGTCCAGGGCCAGATGGTTGGTGTACCCATCCCGCCTGACAAGCTCCGATCCGGCTACCGCAGTCTGGACCCGGTAATTGTCGTCCGTGTTGAAGATGCTTCGGGCGAGGTCATCTACGGCCTCCACCTGAGCGAAAGGTCTGTGGTGAGCCCTCAACTGGCCTACTTGATGGCAGACGCGCTGAGCGACGAGGCGGCGCGCTGGTCGACAATGGGCCAACCAAACCCCCTGGAGATTGGCCGCCCGGCGGCGGCCATGGCGGGGATGTCACCAGACGGGCGTGGAGCCTGGACGGTGGGATTCACGACGCGGCTGGCCGTGGGCGTGTGGGTTGGAAGCGAGCAGAGTGGACATCTCGAGGGAGTCGAACCGAAGAATGGTGCGGCGCCGATCTGGCACGCCCTGATCCGCTACGCCTCGCGGGACGTCGGGGCGGAAGCGTGGCCCATTCCCCCCGGTGTGAGCGAGATCAATGTGTGCGATCCTTCGGGCTTGCTGCCGACGGCGTACTGCCCCCAGGTCGTGCGTGAAATCTTTCCTCAGGGAATGGAGCCAACACACTACGACAACCTGTATCAGCCTTACCGGATCAATCGCGAGACCGGGAAGCTGGCGACTCTCTTCACGCCGATCGATCAAGTTGAAGAGCGTGTGTACCTGATCCCGCCACCCGAGGCGATGGATTGGGCGAGGCAGGTCGAGCTTCCCCAACCGCCGGAGGAATATGATCCTCTGGTTGAGACACCGGCCGCTTCCGCGGACGTGCGGATTACAACCCCGGACAACTTTGACTATGTCCGCGGGAGACAAAACGTGCTGGGCGAGGCTCATCCGGACGACTTCGAGTATTACCGTTTGCAGTACGGCGCTGGCCTGAACCCGACGCGCTGGTTTCAGATCGGCTCGGACGCGACGGAGCCGGTGGAGAGAGGCAGCCTGGGGGCGTGGGATACAACCGGTTTGTCCGGATTGTACACACTGCAGCTGGTCGTTGTTCGCCAGGGAGGCCAGGTTTCGACCGCGGCCGCCCTGGTGACGATCGACAATCGCCCACCTGAGGTGCAGATCGTTCTGCCTTATTCGGGACAGGTGATCTCGTTGGCAAGCGATGGGGATGTGAGCTTCCAGGTCGAGGCCAGCGACGACCTGTCTATCGCGCGAATCGATTTCTTCATCGACGGCAAGATGCAAAAGACGCTCGACTCAGCGCCGTATTCGATCCGCTGGAACCCAACGACGATCGGTGAGCACGTCTTCTTCGTCCGCGCCTATGATGCCGCAGGCAACTTATCTGAGAGCCAGCAGGTGATGATCGACGTCACGCGCTGAACCGAGGCGCGGAGAGAATCATGCGCTTCGGCACAACTCAACCCTGCATGTATGAATCCAGTTGAATATGTTTGCCGGCCGGGGGCGCCGTGGGGAGGAATCCGGCTTGTGCTGCGGCTATTGGTTGGGTGCGGGCTTCACCGGTGGCTGCCAGGCAGGTTGCATGTCTCTGCCGGTGTAATTCGTCAGGTTCTCCTGCCCCGCCCCGCTGATGGCCATGATGTAAACCTCGGGGTTCTGATTGCGCGTCGAAGTGAAGACGATCCAGTTACCGTCGGGCGAGAAGGATGGTTCCTTGTTGCCGAGGCTGTCGGTGAGCCGGGTGGGATCGGCGCCGGGGTTGTCAATCTGGGCGAGGTAGATCTCGTTCATGGTGGGCTGGCGCCAGGTGAAGGCCAGCAGTTTGCTATCGGGTGACCATACGAGATCGTAGGCGCCGATGATCTTGTCGCGGCGATCGAACTTCTTCGGCTCGCCCGGCGTCGGACTTCGCAGGAAGATCCGCCCCGGCGCGCCGTTGATCGACGCACTCACGGCGATCGTCGTCCCGTCGGGGGACCAGGCCGGGGAAGACTCCACGGCAAATCCGGCGGAGAGATTGGTAGGCTTCTCGGCCGTGCATGAGGCCGGGATCGGTTCACACTTGATCGGTGATATGAAGACCTGAGCGAGGTCGTTGATCCGATCGCTGGTGAAGGCGATGCGGGAGCCGTCCGGTGACCAAATAGGGTCAGACTCGTCGCCGACGCTTCGGGTCAGGTCAGTCGGTCCCGACCCATCGAGGTTGATCACCCAGATGTCGAAGCCCAGCGTCGCTCCGCTGGCATCGTTCGCCCCCGGCGCTACATACAGCAGGCGGGTTCCGTCGGGAGACCAGCGCGGCTGAGTCTTGTCGCCCGGGCCGAAGGTGAGCTGCCTCGGGCTACTCCCGTCCGGATTCATCAGCCACACCTGAAGTGTGTGGCCGTCTTCGCGATCGGTCACAAAGGCGATCTCTCCTCCGCCGCCGGCCAACACCTGCACGGTCGTGGGTTCGAGAGTCGGTTCTTCCGTCGGCGCCAAGGTCGGCGCGGCGGTTGGAGGAATAGGCGTTGCCGGT
Source organism: uncultured Anaerolineaceae bacterium (assembly GCA_964528155.1). Lineage (GTDB taxonomy): Bacteria > Chloroflexota > Anaerolineae > Anaerolineales > E44-bin32. Next base: position 11,249 of record CAZGRL010000007.1, on the reverse strand, counting down.
GGCAGAGTCGCGGCGGGGATTTCAGACGGGAGGGCAGCCGTCGCTGGGGGCGAGGTGGCCGTCGCCGCCGCGGCCGTCCCGCTCGAAAACGGTCGGAAGATGAGGAGCAAGGCGACGGCCACGACGCCCAACAACCCCAGGGCGCCGACGGCCCCCATCCCGGCGAACAGAGCCATGCTTCGCCGGGGACGTTCCGCCGGCTCAGGCTTCAACGTCGGCTGGACAACCGGGATTTGGGCGGTTTCACCCTTCAGCGCCTTGCGGAAAGTGGAGATGTCGGCGAAACGGCCGCTCTGTTGGAGTGACAGGGCGCGCGTGATGGCTGAGTCGACCATCTCCGGCACCGAGGGGTTCAGGCTGCGGATCGGAACCAACGGCTCCTTCTCGAGCATCCGGTTGATGCTGTCGATGGGCGGATGACGCGTCAGCAAGGTGTAAATCGTCGCTGCCAACGCGTATTGATCACTGCGCGCGTCGGTGCGTTGTCCACCGTACTGTTCAGGTGGGGAGAAGCCGGGTGTTAGTCCGCGGGCGCCGGTCGAGGTCTGCGCGTGGTCGAAGACCTTGGCGATGCCGAAATCTACCAGGACGACGTTACCATCCGGTTGGAGTTTAATGTTGGCTGGCTTGATGTCGCGGTGAATGACGGGCGGCTGGCGGCTGTGTAGATAGGACAGCGCATCGCACAGGCTGTCCGCCCATGCCAGGACCTCTCTGACAGACGCCGGCTGGTTGGCGATCCGCGTGTGCAGATCGACCCCCTCGATGTAGTCCATCACTAGATACTGGCGCTGTTCGAGGACGAAGTGATCGGTCACGCGGGGAAGATTGGGGTGTCGCAGACTCGCCAGGAGGGTGGCTTCGCGCTGGAACTGGCGCTCGGATTCGGGGTTGGGGTTGAGGTTCTCCTTGAGGGCAACGCGAATCTGCAAGGTCTGGTCGAAGGCCAGATAGACGGCCCCCATCCCGCCTTTGCCAAGTTGGCCGTCGATTCGATAGCGATCGTGGAGTGTCGAGCCCAAGGGAAGAACCATGGGTTCGATTGTATCCGCTCCAATAACGGCGGTCAATCATTCTTAACGGCCAGGGTGTGCCCGGCGGCATGTTGTACGCCGCGGAGCAGACTAGGCGGATTTGGATTGGTTGGGCGGCGGAGCCGCCCAACCAATCCAAATTCGCCTATCTCCTCTGAGAACGGCTAGGCGCAGTGAAACTCAACCTGGGGCGAGACTTGTGGAGGACAAGGGAGGCCGGAAGGTGGTGAGGTCGCTCTGCGTCAAGGAGAGGAGCCATGCCGGAGGTGGGGTGGGAAGCCCGAAGCGGTTCCAAGTTGTCCGGTCACCGTGCGGGGCACGGTCCGACCGAAGGGGCATGGTGTCCGAATTCACACCCAAATGTCCGACGTCTGTAACTTGACCCTGCCGGACGAGTGGGATAGCTTGAGGGCTGCTGATGCCGGTAGGCGGAGCGGTGTGACGGATCCATCGAGCTGTCAGCGTGTCTGGGCGACAATCCCCGGCCCTGTTCCGAATTGAACCGCCCGCCACGAGCCGGGCTATAATGGTCGAATAAGCGCGAGCCCTCTTTCAAGAACCCCTTCATTCGGGTCCCCCGTTCGGAGCTGGCATGCCGCAAGTCGCAGATGAGAAGGGACAACATGGAACAATCTGAGCAAACCGATCTGGCCTTCCTCGAGCCGGTGCTTTCGGAGAACGCCGGGGGCGGTCGGACGCAGCTCTTGCCGGTGTTGCTTGAGGCTCAACGACAGCTGGGCTACCTGACGGAGCCGATGGTTGAGGCGATCGGTCGCTCGCTGCGGGTTCCGCTGGCGGAGATCCACGGCGTGATTGAGTTCTATAGCATGCTCTATAACCGCCCGGCGGGTCGCAAGGTCGTGCGAGTGTGCACAAGCCCGGTCTGCGAGCAGGCGGGCGGGAAAGCCGCCCTCAGCGCCGCCTGCAAGCACTTCGGAACGGCGCCGGGCGAGGTCACGCCGGACGGGGAGTGGATGGTTGAGGAGGCCCCCTGTCTCGGGCTGTGCGACCACGCCCCGGCGGTCCTTGTCGACGACGTCCCGGTCGCTACCGTCGATCCCTCGAGGGCAAGCCAGTGGATCGAAGAGCCAAAGGCAGCGGGTCTGGGGCTTGTCGGTGGGGACGAACGCCCGCTGAGCGGACGCTGTGGGGTGATCCCCCCGACGGATGTGGCCGCCTACGAAGCTCACGGCGGCTACGTAGGACTTCGCAAGGCGCTTCAGTCGCTCACTCCCGCCCAGGTCGTCGATGAGATCAAGAAGGCCGGCCTTTCCGGTCGCGGTGGGGCAGCCTTTCCCACCGGCATGAAGTGGGAGATGACCGCCGCCGCCCCGGGTGAAGAGCGATACGTCGTGTGCAATGCCGACGAGTCGGAACCGGGCACGTTCAAGGACCGGATCCTTCTTGAGGGAGATCCACTGTTCGTGCTGGAAGGAATGACCGTCGCCGGGTATGCCGTTGGGGCGCGCACAGGCTTCATTTATATCCGGGGAGAATACCCACGAGCGCAACGCATCTTCGCCGAGGCAATACAGGCCGCCCAAAGGGGAGGCCGCTTGGGCGAGGACATCCTCGGCTCGGGTTATTTGTTTGGAGTTGAAATACGGTCGGGCGCAGGTGCATACATCTGTGGAGAGGAGACCGCGCTGTTCGAGTCGATCGAAGGCAAGCGTGGCTTCCCCCGATTGAAGCCGCCTTACCCGACGACCCACGGTCTATTCGGCAAGCCGACGACGATCAACAACGTGGAGACGCTCTGCGCCGCGGCCTGGATCCTGGCAAACGGGGCGGACGCCTATCGGTCGGTGGGGACGGAGAACTCGCCTGGTTCCAAGCTCTTCTGCCTGTCGGGCGACGTTGCCAGGCCGGGTGTCTACGAAGTGCCGTACGGCAGGCCTCTAGGCGACCTGTTGAAGATGGCCGGTGGTGTGGTCGGCGAGCTGCAGGCGGTGCTTCTGGGTGGTGCGGCGGGCGCGTTTGCTGGGCCTGAGCATCTCGACCTTCCGATGAGTTTCGAGGGATTGCGCGCCGCCAATCTGCCGCTTGGGTCGGGTGTCGTCATGGCGATCAATCGAGGTCGAGACATGCGCCACACGCTGCTGAGCCTGGCGCATTTCTTCGCCCACGAGTCGTGCGGCAAGTGCTACCCATGTCAGCTCGGGACGCAGCGGCAGCTCGAGATACTGGAGCGTGTGGTAGATGGCCAGGCGCGAGATGGTGATGTCGCATCGTTGCAGGACATCGGCTTCACGATGACCAACGCATCGTTGTGCGGCCTGGGCATGACCGCAGGCACGGCGGTGCTTTCGGCGATCGAACGTTGGCCTGAGCTGCTCGCCAATGGGAAGTAAGTGCGAGGCCCGTCATTGCGCGTGGTAGAGCGGGGGCAGACGGCATGCGGTGAGGAGGTGGTATGACGCGACAAGGAGCGGTCGCGGCAAGTTGGTTGGAGTACAGACACGATTGGACACCGGTCGATGCTGAGGTGATCGAAGAGGCGCTCGTGACCATCTACGTCAATGGTCGCGAGTTGGCGACGATCATGTCGACGCCCCTCGAACAGGATTATCTGGCCCTCGGGTTCCTTAAGAACGAGGGTTTCATCGAGGGGATGGATGAAGTCGGTGATGTGCATGTCAGTCGTGACGGCTGCTGCGTCGACGTGTGGTTGAAGCACTCCGTCGCGCAGCCGAAGCGAGTCATCATTACCTCCGGTTGTGGAGGAGGCGTGACGTTTGACGACCCATCCATCGGCATCGAGCCCCTGCGCGACGACGTGCGTCTCGACCCCGAGAGGTTGTTTGACTTGATCAACAAGCTTCACTACCCCGGCAGCCTGTACGCTCGGGCGCGCGGATCGCACAGCGCCGGAATCTCGGACGGGGTTGAGCTGCTGGAGCAAACAGAGGATGTCGGACGACACAACACGATCGACAAACTCACGGGTGCTTGCCTGGTGAAGGGCATCCAGACCAAGGGGCGGATCTTGCTGGCCACCGGGCGGGTGTCGTCGGAAATGCTGCGCAAAGGGGCACTGATGGGATGCCCGATCATTGCCTCGCGCAACTCGCCGACGTCGATGTCCGTGTCGATGGCGCAAGCCTGGAACATCACGCTTGTCGGGTATGTGCGCCGGGATAGCTTGCGGGTTTACGCGCATCCCGAGCGCCTGGGTTATGTGGACCAGGTGGGGGTCGTGCCGCTAGGGATCGGCCGAGGGGCGTAGTTGCCCCGGACTCGAGAACGGAGGTAGCGTGACCGAGGAAGTTGAGCTGACAATTGATGGTCGGCCGGTGCGTGTGGCGCCGGGCACGACGATCCTGGATGCGGCCGAGCAGGCCGGGATCGAAATCCCGGTGATCTGCTATTTCGCGCACACGACAGCGAACGGGCTGTGCCGGATGTGTGTGGTGGAAACGAAGGGGGCAAAGGGGCTGCAGGCGGCCTGTGTCACTGCAGTTCGACCGGGGTCGGAGGTCGAGACGCGCTCACCCAACGTGATGCGCGCCCGGCGGACGATCCTGGAGATGCTGGCCTCGACGGTCGATCTCTCCGAGGCGCCGGAGATCGAACAGATGCTGGAAGAGTACGAGGCAAAACCGGAGCGATTCGCCGGGGGAGAGCGCCGGCAGCCGGCGATGCTCGACGACAATCCCGTCTACCTGCGGGATTATGCCAAGTGCGTGCTCTGCTGGCGATGCGTCCAGGTCTGTGCCGATGACGCTCAGTATACCTACGCCATCAACTTCAGCGGCAGGGGGTTCCATTCGTCGATTGCGACGTTCTTCGATGAGCCAATGCCTGCGACCACCTGTGTGTTCTGCGGGCAGTGCGTCGGCGTATGCCCGACCGGCGCCTTGAAGGCCAAACGCGAGTATCTGCTGGAGCAAGGCGTGTCGCTGGTGGACGTGTTCTATGAGACACGCATGCGTGGCGCAGGCAAGCGCTCCACCGGGGGACCGCGCCTGGATAAGGAAGGCTGAAATGCTGCAAGCCGACCGATTGGTTCACACCACCTGCCCGTATTGTGGGGTGGGCTGTCAGATCAATCTGCACCTCCGCGACGACGTGATCTTCCGTGTCACCGGGAGGTACGACAACCAGGTGAACTTCGGGAACCTGTGCGTCAAGGGCCGCTTCGGCTACGACTTCGTCCACTCGCCGGACCGGCTCGATACCCCGCTTGTTCGGAGGACGCGGGGAGCAGAGCCAAAACCTTCCAGTTGGGATGACGCGCTCGACACGGTCGCCGGTCGTCTGACGGCGATTCGCCGGGAGCATGGCCCGGAGAGCATCGCCGTGTTGGCCTCGGCCAAATGCACCAATGAAGAGAACTACCTGCTACAGAAGCTCGCGCGCGCAGTGATCGGTACGAACAGCGTCGACCACTGCGCCCGTCTTTGACACTCCAGCAGCGTGGCCGGTCTGGCCACAACACTCGGTTCAGGCGCGATGACCAACTCGATCTCGGATATCGTCGAGGCCGACGTTCTGCTGGTCGCGGGCAGTAACACAACCGAAACCCACCCGGTTCTCTCCCTGCAGATGAAGGCCGCCGTCCACAAGTACGGGGCGCAGCTGATCCTGCTCGACCCGCGCCGCATCGAGTTGGCCGGTTTCGCTTCCCTGCATCTGCGAAATCATCCGGGGACCGACATCGCCGTGATCAATGCGATGGCCCACGTGATCCTGGCGGAGGGATTGCAGAACCGCGCCTTCATCGATGATCGGACGGAGAACATCGAGGCGTTTGTCGAGTCGGTCGAGGATTGGACACCGGAAAGGGCAGAGCGGATCTCGGGTGTTCCGGCCGCCGACATCGTCCTGGCGGCGCAGATGTACGCCGGCGCCAAGGCGGCCGCGATCTTCTGGGCGATGGGCATCACCCAGCACACGAGCGGAACCGGCAACGTCAAAGCCCTCTCCAACCTGGCCCTGCTGTGCGGGCAGGTCGGCCGGCCGGGAACCGGCCTCAATCCGCTGCGCGGGCAGAACAACGTTCAGGGCGCGTGCGATATGGGCGGTCTTCCCAACGTCTTTCCGGGCTACCAACCGGTGAGCGATGAAAGCATCCGCCGCAAATTCGCCGAGGGCTGGGGAGTCGGGTTCGAAGCGCTCAACCCCAGACCGGGACTGACTGTGACCGAGATCATGGACGGCATTCTGGATGGTCGGGTCAAAGGGCTGTTCATCCTCGGTGAGAACCCTATGCTCTCCGACCCGAACCTGACGCACGTCGAGCACGCACTAAGAGAGATCGAGTTCCTGGCGGTGCAGGATATCTTCGTCAACGAGACCGGTGCGATGGCGGATGTCGTGTTGCCCGGGGTGAGCTTCGCTGAGAAAGCAGGCACGTTTACCAACACCGAACGCAGGGTGCACCTTGTCCGCCCGGCGCTCGACGCGCCGGCGAACGCTCGTCAGGACTGGCAGATCATCCAGAATCTGGGGCACCGAATGGGGGCGGAATGGGATTATGACAGCCCGGCCGAGATCTTCGCCGAGATGGCCGCTCTGACGCCGCAATACGCCGGCATCTCCCACGAACGACTGGAGCAGGGCGGGCTGCAGTGGCCTTGTCCCACACCGGACCACCCGGGGACGCCCATTCTGCACGTTGGGAAGTTCACCCGCGGGCTGGGCCTGTTCAGCCCGGTTGAGTACGTCCCACCGGCTGAGCCTGCCGACGAGGAATACCCCCTCGTGCTGTCGACCGGCAGAGTGTTGTTTCACTGGCACGGTGGGACACTCTCGAGGCGTTCGCCCGGATTGGACTCACTCGCTCCGGAGGCTGAAGTTGAAGTCCATCCGCAGGACGCTGATTCCATGGGACTGTCGACAGGGATGCCCGTCCGGGTTCGTTCTCGTCGGGGGAGCGTCATTGCCCGGTTGCAGGTCACCCGTCGCTCGCCTCCGGGGACGGTCTTTATGACCTTCCACTACGCCGAGGCGGCGGCCAACCTGCTGACGATGAACGCGGTCGACCCGGTGGCCAAGATCCCGGAGTACAAGGTCAGCGCAGTGCGGCTCGAGCCGCTGAGGGAAACGGTCTCTCCATAAGCGGGGATCACACGCCGCGGCGGATGTGGGCGTGATGCACGAACGGGCGCAGCCAAGCAGCGCCCCGTCGTGCAAAACGCCAGACACACAACCCACGGTGAGTACCCACCATTAGATGGCCTGGA
>CAZGRL010000007.1:0-4020 GCA_964528155.1 uncultured Anaerolineaceae bacterium | reverse complement strand
GTCCCCCCGCGGGGGGGGTGGGGGGGGGTGTTGCCCGCGGGGGCGCCGCTGCGGGCCCCCGGTGGGCCCACCACGCCTGACTCTCATCCCAGGGTGAGTCCCCACGATTCGATGGCCTGGATCGCCGGTATCGCAGTGAGATCGAGCTGGAGGGGCGTGACCGATACGTACCCCTCGGCCAGAGCGCCGATGTCGGTCCCTGGATCAGCCACACCGGACGGGGAGTCCCCGCCGATCCAGTAGTATGGCCGGCCGCGTGGGTCTTCTCGCCGAACCAAGGCATCCCGATATACCCGAAGCCCCTGGCGGGTGATCGCAACCCCCCGAACGGACTCCAGCTCAAGAAAGGGAACGTTGACGTTCAGCAGCACGCCGTCCGGAAGTGTGTGGTTCAGCATCTGTCGGGCGAGACGGGTGCCGATAATGGCTGCGGTCGTGTAATCGCGCGGACCGTGGTGATCCTCCGGCGTATCCAGCGAGACGGCGATGCCGGGAACGCCGGCGATGGCGGCCTCCATCGCGGCTGTCACCGTTCCACTGTACGTCACATCATGGCCCAGGTTGGCGTGAGGATTGATCCCCGACATGACGAGATCCGGCGCCGGCTGAATCAGTCCGAGCAACGCCAGCGCGACGCAATCCGAAGGAGCGCCGTCGGTCGTGAGTGCTTTCGAGCCGTCGGCCAGATCCGCTTCCCACACCCGCAAAGGACGATGTAGGGTCTTGACGTGACCCGAGGCCGACCAGTTGTGATCGGGCGCGAGCACCGTCAAATCTCCCAACGCTCGCAGCTGTTCGGCGAGAGTGCTCAAACCGGGGTGATGGATCCCGTCGTCGTTCGTGAGCAAAATGTGCATGGAGGGCCTCGGGGGCGATGGGCCGATTCTACTCCCGCCCATCCAAGGCCACTGTCGAGGTTTACGTGTTGAGCCGATACGGCAGGGCTTGCTCAGCGCGTATCCCGGTTCTATACTTTTGCGCTACCTCTGGTGTGGTCGATTCGGGAGACGCCTGATGAAAAAGCCCATCGCATCCAATCGGGCCGCATTGTTGTCGATCGTCGTTGCCGTTGCGTTGACCATGGCATGTGGCCTGAGTTCAAACTTGCGTGCGACCGAGACACCATCGGCCTCCATCGGCAACAGTACAGCCGACCTGGCCCGGGCCACGGTGCAGCTCCTTGCCCTCGTGCAGTCCGGTGGCAGCTATCAGCCGGTGTGGACCGGATCAGGCAGCGTCATCGCCGCTCAGGGTCTAATCCTGACGAACTCGCACGTCGTCGACGACCGCTACGGTGATTACGACGTCCTGGGAGTGGCGTTGACCGACAAGACCGACCAGCCGCCGACATTGACCTATCTGGCCGAGATCGCCGCCGTCGACTACGGGATCGATCTGGCCATCATCCGGGTCGTTTCGGGCCTTGACGGGAATTCTGTCACGCCAGATCTGCCGTTCATCCAGCTTGCTGACTCGGACCAGGTCGAGATCGGCGACGATCTGCGCATCCTGGGGTACCCGGGCATCGGTGGTGAGACGATCACCTTCACCGAGGGCGCGGTCAGCGGGTTCAGCTTGGAGAGGGGGGTCGAGGGCCGGGCGTGGATCAAGACCGACGCGACCATCGCCGGCGGGAACAGCGGCGGGATGGGGGTCGACACGAACGGGCTGCTGGTCGGTGTTCCGACGCGGGCCTCGGCCGGAGCGAATGAAGGCGAGATCGTCGATTGCCGACCGGTGGCCGACACGAATCGTGACGGCGTGATTGACGAGCAGGACACCTGCGTTCCCATCGGAGGTTTCATCAATGGATTGCGCCCGGCGAACCTGGCGCAGCCCTTGATCGATGCCGCCCTCAGCGGTGAGCAGTACGTGGCCGGGCCGAGTCCGTTGAACGTACCTCAGGGCTCGATCGATTTGAGCCAGGTGGACTTCAGCAATCTCTTATTCTCGGATGAAGTCGCCCCCGGAGACGTCCCGGGGAATTTGTGGTACGCGCTCCCCGAAGGAACCAAACAACTGTGTGCGTTCTGGGACTATGTGGGAATGGTCGATGGGCTGACATGGTCGGCCTACTGGTTCGCCAATGGAGAGCTTGACGAAGGTGGAAGCTTTATCAACGACACGTGGGAGGGTGGGGAGAGCGGCAACTGGTGGGTGTGCGTGACGAGCGAGAGCGGGCTCAGCAGTGGATTATATGAGCTGGCACTCGACGTCGAGGGAGAGGTACTCCTGACCGATTCGATTTTTGTCGGTGGGAGCCGAAGCGTGATTGACTTCACTCTCGACAACAGCTCGGGATCGGAAATCTGTTACGTCCAACTCTCCCCGTCGGAGGCGCAGAACTGGGGTCCGGATGAATTGGCTTCTGACGAAATCCTCGATCCCGGGACGGCGCGCATCTTCCAGACCGCCTCCGGCACATACGACCTCAAGCTCTCGGATTGTGACGGCAATACCCTTCTGGAGGAATACGGGCTGGACCTGTCGACAGACGGCACCTATACCTTCACCGGCTGAGTGGGCTGGGAGCCGGCCCCGGTACCGATGGGTGATCCGGCCTGATACTGGATAGTATGAATGGAGGGCTTCCCAACGGCCGCGGGCAAGGGTAATGTGACCAGGTGCGGATATTCCCGGTTGAAGGACTCATCGGCTCATGACTCTGGTTGCACAGCTGCGACGCTGGCCTATGGCCTGGCTGATGATTGGTCTCGCCGCCTGCAGCCCGCCCGGTTCGGAGCCGGCAAGCCTACCTGAGGCAAGCTCCCCTCCTGCTGTCTCCAGTGCTGATGCAACCCCCCTTGAACAGGGAAAGACATACGGGTCACTGACCCTGGCTGCAACGCGCTTCACACATCCAAGCATGGGCTTCTCCATTGACCCTCCCGAGGGTTGGCCGGTGGACTTGCAAGACACGCGGGCGACCTGGACAGATCCGTCCGGAGAGGGCAGGATCGACATCCGCGTGAATCCGACAGGCTATCAGCTCGACGAGGCGTACCTGGACAATTTCATTCAGGCGCTTGAGGAGCGCTCCTCTGTGGAGCACGACGGCTATCGCGTACTTGACCAGAGCATCGACGACGCCGGCACGCGAGTAGTGACTCAATCGCTGAGCGAGAAGGGTATTCCGTTCCGGGTCGTATCGGTCTACGTTCAAGACAAGGATGTGGTCTACCTAGGCGAATTCTGGGTCAGCGCGTCCTCCGTCGACGCATACATGCCCGCGTACGAGCAAATCTGGCAAGGGATGCTGGTTTCGTCGGAGAGCGCCTCAGCCTCGATCGAGCCCTATACAGACGTCTACACCTTCGACGACGCCGACGGCCTGTTCAGGCTCGACGTCCCCAGGGGCTGGCACCTGGATGTATACACTCAGCCGGATGCCGTGGCGAATACGTTCTGGGCTCCGGATAGATTGGCCCGGATCGAGATCATCAAGTACGACGATGGGACGGAGATCTCGAAGGCACTCGCCGGCTCATTCGCGCTCGATCTGCTCCACCAGCGCTACTCTGAGGACGCGAAGATCACAGAGGACAAGGTGCAGCTCGACGGTGGCGAGCGGCTGACCTGGAGCTCCAAGAGTGGCGACGTGGCCGGGGCGAGCTTCTTCGAGACCAGGGGGACGACGTTCTTGATGCTGACTTACCTTAGTGACAACTCGGTGGACTACGTATACGCGCCCGTGCTGGAGCGTTTGCTTCAAAGCTACAGCGCGCCTTAGCGGAGTTCACGACCGGCCCGGCTGGAGACCGGCGTGAACAATCGGGAGCATCCTGCCCGTCCCCTTTCACGGCTGAAGGGGACGTCGCCTTTTTCCGGCCATGGTCTGTCGAGGCGGAGCGCGCGCGGGAGCCGTCCGACGGCCGGGCAGTCTCCTTGAGTACCAGAGGCAGACCGGCATCCCTGCGGCCTTGGCGCGCTGGCCTTCCCGAGACACACCATGATCGGCCATCGCGTGATTTGGTTCAGACACATATGAGACGGTAGCACTGGCGGAGAAAGCGCAACGGG